>CAZBOK010000354.1:0-4960 GCA_964493525.1 uncultured Phycisphaeraceae bacterium
ATCGGCCGCGTCATGGACGAGGCCGCCGGCACGGTCGGTTGGTTGATCCACGAAGGGCTGAAGACATTGCGAGCGCGGCTCGGAAAGCAGGTGCAGTCATGAGCGACGAGCTTCGATTCGATCCCGATGACGCGCGACTCACCGCGTTCGCGCTCGGCGAACTGCAGGGCGAGGAGCACGCGATGGTCGCGGCGCTCGTCGAGCGGGATGCGGACGCGCGGCGGTTCGTGGAGGAAGTGCGTGGTCAGGCGGATGCACTTCGCATGGGGTTTGCGAGCGAAGACGCGCGCCCAGCCAAACGGAACTCGATCCGGCAGGTTTCACGCCGCGCGATCCTGATCACCGTCGCTGCGGTTGGTCTCGCGTTCGCGGGTGTCGCGCTGCTCACCGATCGTCAGCGCGAGGAGTCGACCTCGAACGCGCGCTCGTTGTTGGGTCGAGCGGCGCCCGTGCCCGAATCTGCTTCTCCCATGGGAGCCCTCGGCTACGCCGGGCCAATTCCCGCTCCTCGGGAGGGGGCCATCGATCGGCGCGTTCAAATGGGGTACCTCTCGGGTCCTGACAGTCACGGGACCTATCGTGGCGCCGGCGACTCCACACCGCCGAGCGACGGCCCGCGAGTGCGGATCGTGACCTCCGACTCGCTCGTTGAGTCCGCCGAGTCCAACACCGAGCGCTACGCCGCGATCATCGAGAACGCGTTCCGTCGCGCGGCGGACGAAGGGCTCTCGACGTTCTCGATCGACGTCGACACGGCGTCCTACGCGAATTGCCGGCGCTTCCTGAACGCGGGACAGTTGCCGCCGCCCGCGGCGGTGCGGCTCGAGGAGTTCGTGAACGCGTTCCGGTATTCGTACCCCGAGCCGGATGGCGACGCGCCGTTCTCCGCGACGGCCGAGGTCGCATCGTGCCCGTGGGCGCCGACGCATCGCCTCGTGCGCATCGGCTTGAAGGGGAAGTCGATCGACATGCGGCACCGTCCCGCGGCGAACCTCGTGTTCCTCATCGACGTGTCCGGATCGATGAACGAGCCGGACAAGCTCCCGCTCCTGCAGCACGCGCTGCGTCTCCTCGTCGAGCAGGTCGAGGAGAAGGACAAGATCGCGATGGTCGTCTACGCCGGCGCGTCCGGCCTCGTGCTGCCCGCGACGTCCGGTGCGAACAAGACGGCGCTCGCCGACGCGATCGATCGGCTGCGAGCCGGCGGCTCGACGAACGGCGCGGCGGGCATCGAGCTCGCGTACCAGGTCGCCGCCGAGAACTTCGTGAAGGGCGGCATCAACCGCGTGATCCTCGCGACCGACGGCGACTTCAACGTCGGCGTGACGGACGAAGGATCGCTCGTGAAGCTGATCGAGGAGAAGCGCGAGTCCGGCGTGTTCCTCTCGGTGCTCGGCTTCGGCGCCGGCAACCTGAACGACAGCGGCATGGAGAAGCTCGCGGACCATGGCAACGGCCAGTACGCCTACATCGACTCGCCGCGAGAGGCGCGCCGCGTGCTCGTCGAGCAGGCCGGCGGCACGCTCGTGACGATCGCGAAGGACGTGAAGATCCAGGTCGAGTTCAACCCCGCCGAGGTCGAGGCGTGGCGCCAGCTCGGTTACGAGAACCGCGTGCTCGCCGCGCAGGACTTCAACGACGACAAGAAGGACGCGGGCGAGATCGGCGCCGGGATCACGGTGACGGCGCTGTACGAGATCGTCCCGAAGGGCGTCGCCGCGCCGGAGATCGGCAGCGTCGATCCGAAGCGCTACACGCACACCGCGCCGCCGAGTGACACGGCGTTCTCCGGCGAGCTGATGTTCCTGAAGCTCCGCTACAAGGCGCCGGATGGCGACCAGAGCCGCATGCTCGCGACGCCGATCCGCGACGCGCACGCGGAGTGGACCGGCGCATCGGCCGACTTCCGCTTCGCGACCGCGGTCGCCGGGTTCGCGATGCTCCTCCAGCACAGCCAGTACGCGGGCGCGCTCGACTTCACGAAGATCCGCGCGATCGCGGCCGAGGCGCGCGGCGACGACGCGAACGGCGAGCGCGCGGAGTTCCTGCAGCTCGTCGCGAAGGCGCAGGAGTTGAGCGCGGGGAAGTGAGCCGGGACGCGAAGGAGTTGGGACGCGCGCACGGGCACGGGCGCGGGCACGGGCGCGTGCCCGTGCGCGTTCAACGGCGCACGTTCTCACGCGGTCGAGTGCGTGACCTCGGCAGGAACGCGTTGCTCCCCGCGCCGCGGCCCCGTCCCACTCTCCTATCATCGCGCCATGCTCCGCCTCACCCCGATCGCGTTCGCCGCCCTCCTCTTCACTTCCTGTAACGATTCCTCCCGTCCCTCCTCCGGCGCGCATCCGCTCACCGTCGGCTTCTCGCAGATCGGCGCCGAGTCCGCCTGGCGCGCGGCGGAGACGGTCTCGATCAAGGCCGAGGCCTCGCGCCGCGGCGTCGACCTCAAGTTCTCGGACGCGCAGCAGGATCAGGGCAAGCAGATCCAGGCGCTGCGCGACTTCATCGCGCTCGGCGTCGACGCCGTGATCCTCGCGCCGAAGGTGGAGGAGGGTTTCGAGCCGGTGCTCGCGGAACTGAAGAAGGCGGGGATCCCCGTCGTGCTCGTCGACCGCGGCGTGCACGTCTCCGACCCGTCGCTGTACGCGACGTTGATCGCGTCCGACTTCGTCGACGAAGGCCGCCGCGCCGCGGAATGGCTCGCGAAGCACGTCGACGGCAAGGCGAACGTCCTCGAGCTGCAGGGCACCGCCGGCTCCGCGCCCGCGAACGATCGCGCGAAAGGATTCCGCGACGGGATCGCGCAGCATCCCGGCATCACGATCGTGCGCAGCCAGAGCGGCGACTTCGCGCTCGCGAAGGGGAAGGAAGTGACGGAGGCGGCGCTGAAGTCGATGCCCGGCGGCTTCGACGTCGTGTTCGCGCACAACGACGACATGGCGCTCGGCGCGATCCAGGCGCTCGAGGCCGCCGGCAAACAACCCGGCAAGGACGTGATCGTCGTCTCGATCGACGCCGTCGCCGCGGCGTTCGACGCGATGGTTGCCGGCAAGCTCGACTGCACCGTCGAATGCAATCCGTTGATGGGCCCCGCCGCGTTCGACGCGGTCGAGAAAGCGGTGAAGGGCGAGACGCTCCCGAAGTGGATCAAGGTCGAGGACCAGGTGTTCGATCGCGGCAATGCCGTCGCGGCCAAGCCGAACCGGAGGTATTGATCGTGATCGCCGCATTGCTCGCCCTGCTCGTCGCCGCCGAGCCGCCGGCTCCCGTCGGTAAGGGATTGCGCGCGGTCCCGTTCGACCACGTCACGATCACCGACCCGTTCTTCCAGCCGCGCATCGACGCGAACCGCGACGTCACGATCGACGCGTGCCTCGATCAATGCGAGAAGACGCACCGCCTCGAGAACTTCGCGGTCGCCGCCGGCATCCACGAGGGCAAGCACGAGGGTTACCTCTTCAACGACTCCGACGTGTACAAGACGCTCGAGGGCGCGGCGTATGCGCTGCAGACCGGGAAGAACGAGAAGCTCGAAGCGCGCGTCGACGGCATCATCGACTGGATCGCCGCGGCGCAGCGCGAGGATGGCTACCTCGACACCTACTTCCAGCTCGTCGAGCCGCAGAACAAGTGGAAGAACATCCGCCACGGGCACGAGCTGTATTGCGCGGGGCACCTGATCGAAGCGGCCGTCGCATATGCGAAGGCGACCAAGAAGACGAAGCTGCTCGACGTCGCTCTCAAGCTCGCGCACTGCATCGACAAAGAGTTCGGCCCCGGAAAGCACGTCGAGCCGACCGGACACCCCGAGCTCGAGCTCGCGCTCGTGAAGCTCGCCGACTTCACCGGCGACCGTCATTGGCTCGATCTGTCGAAGTGGTTCATCGACATCCGCGGCACGAGGAAGCCCCCCGAGTCGTTCGGCGAGTACGCGCAGGACGTGTTGCCCCTGCGCGAGTCGAGCGAGGTCACCGGTCACGCGGTGCGCGCGATGTACCTCTACTCCGGTGCGTGCGACGTCGCCGCGCGCACCAACGACCAGCCGCTGCTCGATGCGCTGCAGCGCATCTGGAAGGACGTCGTCCCCGGGAAGATGTACGTCACCGGCGGCATCGGCAGCGCCGCGTCCAATGAAGGCTTCACGAAGGCGTGGGACCTGCCGAACGACACTGCCTACTGCGAGACCTGCGCCGGCATCGGCCTGTCCTTGTGGGCGCACCGCATGTTCCTGCTGACCGGCGACGCCTCGTTCGCCGACGTCATGGAGCGCGCGATCTACAACAACGTGCTCGCCGGCGTGTCATTGAGCGGCGACCGCTTCTTCTATGACAACCCGCTCGGCAGCACGGGTGATCACCACCGCGTCGACTGGTTCGGATGTGCGTGCTGTCCCCCGAACGTCGCGCGCTTCGTCCCGAGCATTGCGGAGCGGATCTACGCCGTGGGGGACGACGGCGTGTACGTGCTGATGAACATCGACAGCACCGCACAGATCCCGTTCGGGGGTCGGACGCTCACGATCACGCAGCGGCGCATCGGCGAGGGCGACGACCGGCGCGCGTTCTTCGGGGTGAGCGCAGACGGTCCGGCGCGAACTCGACTGCATCTCCGACGCGGGAACCACTTCTTGCCGCCGATCGACGTCGAAGTGGGTGAACTGAGCTTCGGGCTGACCTCCTCGGACCGCATTTCGACGCAGCGCGTGACTGCCGACGCACGCGTCGCAGCGAACGGCGGCCGCGTCGCTCTCCAGCGCGGCCCGATCGTCTACTGCCTCGAAGGCCGCGATCAACCCGGCGGTCGCGCGCGCAATCTCGTCCTCCCCGACGACGCGAAAATCACCGAAGAGCCGACGACGATCAACGGCATTGCGACGACCGTCCTCCACGCCGACGGCCTCGCCGTCACCGAGAAGGACGGCGTCGTCACGACCGAGCCCGCGAAGCTGACGGCGATTCCCTAC
>CAZBOK010000355.1:0-4955 GCA_964493525.1 uncultured Phycisphaeraceae bacterium
CCCGACGGCAGGTCGCGCACGACGGCGAGCACCGCCTCGCGATCGACGAGCAGTTGTCGCGCGTGCGCGCGCGTGAGCTCGAGGACGTCCGGGTTGCGCTTCTGCGGCATCAACGACGATCCGGTCGTCGCCGCGGCGGGCAGCTTCACGAACCCGAACTCCGTCGTCGAGAACAGCCAGAGGTCCTCGGCGAGCTTGCCGACGTCGAGCGCGATCGACTCGAGCGCGGTGAGGTACGCGAGCTCCGCGCGACCGCGGCCGTGCTGCACGTGGGTCACCGGTCGGGCGGCGTCCGCGAAGCCGAGCGACTTCGCGACGGCGTCGCGCGGGAGGTCGACCGGGACGCCGTAGCCGGCGCCGCTGCCGAGCGGGCAGCTCGCGGCGCGCGCGCGCGCGTGATCGAGGTCGGCGAGATCGAGTTCGAGCGCACGTGCGTGAGCGGCGAGGAACGCCTCGACAGTCGAGGGCATCGCGCGCCGCAGGTGCGTGTAGCCGGGGATCGGCAGTCGACCGGACTTCGCGGCGCACGCGCCGAGCGCGGCGCGCAGGTCGCGGACGGCGGCGGAGGTCGCGTCGATCGCGTCGCGCAGCCAGAGCAGCACGTCGACCGCCACCTGCTCGTTCCGGCTGCGCGCGGTGTGCAGCTTCTTCGCGAGCTCGCCGACCTCTCCCGCGAGCCGGCGCTCGACCGCCGAATGCACGTCCTCGTCGTGCTCCTCCACGGTGAACGTGCCGGCGGCATGCGCGGCGAGGAGACGTTCGAGTCCGCGCACGAGCTCCGCGCGCTCCGCCTCGGTCAACAAGCCCGCGGTGCACAGCCCGCCGACATGCGCGATCGAGCCGCGCAGGTCGTACGGGATCAATCGGCGGTCGAGCATCCAGTCGTCGCCGACCGTGAACTTCAGCACCTCGGCGTCGATCGGGTCGCCGCGGTTCCACACGGGGTTCGCGGAGCCGGTCACTTCCGCACCTCCTGGGGCATCGCGAGCGCGGCGAGCGCCGCGGGAATCATCCGCGAGTAGGCGGCCACGCCGGCTTCGACCTCGGTCTGCAGCACGAACTCGTCGGGCGTGTGCGAGCGCAGCGTCTGACCCGGCCCCACCTTCACCGCCGGCACGCCGCGCAGGAGCGCCATGTCGGACACCGTCGTCGAGCCGATCGCCGCGGTCTTGCCGCACGCGGCGAGCGCGGCGCGCACCAGCGGATGATCGGCGGCCGTCTCGACGGCCTTCAGCCGCTCGGAGCGGACCCGCACCGTCGCGGTCGGGAGCAGCTCGGCGATCCGCGCGCGCGCGACCTCGCCCGAGTGCAGCGGCACGAGGCGAGCGTCGAGCACGGCCTCCGCGCGATCGGGGACGACGTTGTGCCGCTCGCCGGAGCGGAACTGCGTGACGACGATCGTGCTGGCGCCGAGCAGCGGGTGCTCGCCGTCGAGCTTCACGAACGGCGCGGTCCTCGTCAGTTCGCCCGCGGCGCGCAGGAGCGCGTTGTCGTGCGCGCGCCGCGCGACGTGCGCCGCGTGGCACGACGTGCCGCTCCACTCCGCGACGATCACCGTGAGGCCGCCCTGCGCGCGGTTCACCTCGAGACCGGTCGGCTCGCCGGTGATGCCGCCGTCCGGCATCCCGAACCGCGCCAGCACCTCGTTCATCCCGGACTGATCGGTCTCCTCGCGCGCCGTGAGCGCGAGGTCGATGACGCCGGCGAAGTCGCGACGCTCGGCGATCGCGAGGAACGCCGTGATGAACGCGGCGACGCTCGCCTTCGCGTCGTTCGCGCCGCGCCCGTGGAGCGCCCCGTCCTTCCAGTCCGAGCCCGCGTTCGACGCGCGCGGGTATGCGGCGCGCGTCCAGCCCGTGCCGACCGGCACCGTGTCGAGGTGCGAATTCAGGAGCAGTCGCGGACCGGCGCCGCGCTCCACGCGCGCGACGACGCTCGCGCCGACGCGCGTGACGGACGCGCCGCCTTTCGCCAGCACGTCCGCGGCGAAGTCCCCGGCCGCCTGCTCGGCGCCGGAGACGCTCTCGATCGCGACCAGATCCTGCAGCAGCGCGAGGACGTCGGTCACGCGGACGCCTCGAGCGGCGGGATGCGCGCCGCTCGGTCGAACGACGGCGCTTCGCCGGCCGGCGCCTGCTCGGGGTCGCGAGTGACGAGCGTGCCGGACCCGTGGTTCGTGTACAGCTCGACGAGCAACGCTTCCGGATCGAGGCCCGACACGACGTGGACGCGCGGCACTCCGCCGTCGAGCGCGTTCCGCACCGCCGTCGCCTTCACCTTCATGCCGCCCTGCAGCGCGCCCGCGCGATCGAACGCGTCGAGCTCGACGCGCGAGAGCGACGAGACGAGCGACGACGGATCGGACGGATCGCGCAGCACGCCGGGCGCGCTCGTCACGAGGACGAGTTTCTCGGCGCGCAACTCGACGGCGACCGCGGCCGCCGCAAGGTCGGCGTTCACGTTCAGGAAGCCGCCCGCGCCGTCGGACGCCGGCGGACCGAGGACGGGGACCTTGCGCAGATCGAGCAGCGCGCGCAGCGGCGCGGCGTCGACGCCGGTCAGGTCGCCGACCTCGCCGAAGTCGACCGCCGGTGTCGGCGGACGGCGGCGCGCGGTGAGCACTGACGCGCCGAGGATGCCGACCGCGGGCGCGTTCTCCGCCAGCAGCGCGCCGGTGAGATCGCCGTTCAATTCGCCGTTCGTCGCGAGGCGGAGCGCCTTCAACGCGAGCGGGCTCGTGACGCGGCGGCCGTCCACCATGATCGGCTCCTCGCCGAGCAGGCGCTGCCACGCGTCGGTCTGCGGACCGCCGCCGTGCACGACGACGACGCGCGAACCGAGTGCGTCGATCGCCGCGATCTGGCGGGCGAGTCGCACGAGCGTCGCGCTCTTGCCGAGCGGGCCGCCGCCGACTTTGATCACGAACGTCTTGCCGCGGTGCATGCGGACGTGGGACGCGGCGCGCAACAGATCGTTCATCGCGAACTCCTCCGAACCTGGTTCAGCCCGCGACCGCGGAGCACGCGGTCACGGCATCGAGCGCTTCGCCGAGCCGATCCGCCGCCGTGAGCGGCAGCGTGAGCTGGGGCGACAAGCGCAGCACGCGGGGATCGTCGCTGGTTCCGACCAGGACGTTCTGATCGAGCAGGCGGTCGCGGATCGCGGCCGCGGTGTTGCCCGGCTTCAACTCCAGCCCGAGCAGGAGGCCGGCGCCGCGCACGCGCGCGACGGGGCCGCGCACCGCGGTGCGACGGAACGCTTCCGACAAGAGCTTCACGTGCTCGAGGAAACCGGGCCGCGACATGCGGCGATACACCTCGGCCGCGACGGTCATCACCAACGGACCGCCGCCGAACGTGGTGCCGAGCAGACCGGACGGGATGCGCGCGGCGATCTCGCGGCGCGCGAACGTGAGGCCGATCGGCAGGCCGGTCGCGGCGCCCTTCGCGGTCGCGAAGAGATCGGGCAGCACGCCGAAGTGATCGCTCGCCCACGGCACGCCGAGCCGACCGTTGCCGGTCTGCACCTCGTCGAAGATGAGGAACGCGCCCGCGCGGTCGCACGCGGCGCGCAGCGCTTCGAGAAAACCGGCCGGCGGATCGACGACGCCCGCGAGCGATTGGATCGGCTCGAGGATCACGGCGCCGACGCTCGCGTCGATCGCGGCCTCGGCGGCGGCGATCGAACCGAACGGGACGCGGCGCACCTCGAACGGCGTGGTCGGGAATGGCCGCACCTTCATGTCGGAGACGGCGGCCGCGGCGGCGGTGCGGCCGTGGAAGCCGCCGCCGAAGCAGACGACCGCACCGCGGCCGGTGACGTTCAACGCGACCTTGAGCGCGTTCTCGATCGCTTCCGCGCCGCAGTTGGTGCAGAACACCGACCACTCGGCGCCGGCCGGCAGGAGCGGCGCGACGGACGCCAAGAACTCGTGCCGCGGCGCGTGATCGAGCAGGTTGGTCTGGAACGACATCTTCCGCCACTGCCGATCGAGCAGGACCTGCACGCCGCGATCGCCCGCGCCCAGCGTGTTGACGCAGTGTCCGCCGTAGAGGTCGAGCACGCGCCGGCCGTCGGCGAGGATCAGCTCGTGTCCGTCGGCGCCGAGCACCGCGAGGTTCAACCGCGTGTAGGCGCGCATCTCGTCGAGCGTCGTTTGCATGTCAGGCGACTCCGAGGCCGGAGCGCGGCAGACCCGCCGTCTCCGGGAGACCGAGCATCAGGTTCAGGCACTGCAGCGCCTGGCCGGCGCCGCCCTTCACGAGGTTGTCGAGCGTGACGAGGACGGTGAGCAGTCCGTTCTTCACGTGCACGCCGACCGACGCGCGGTTCGAGCCGACCACGCGGCGCAGGTCGGGCACCGTCTCGCCGGCGACCTCGACGAACGGCTCGTCGGCGTAACGCGTCGCGTAGATCGTGCGCGCCTCGCGCGTCGTGAGCTTCGCGTGCTCGGCCGTGAGCGGCAGCGCCGCCGTGAGATGGATGCCGCGCGCGAACGGCCCGGAGTGCGGAACGAAGTGGATCGGCGGCAGCGGTTCGTTCGGACGCTCCGCGAGCAACGCCTGCTCGAGCTCCGCTTCGTGGCGGTGGCCGTCGAGCGAGTACGCCCAGAGGTTGCCGTGCCGGTGCGGGTGGTGCGTGCCCGGCTTCGGCTCGCTGCCGCTGCCGGACGAGCCGGTGACCGCGTGGAAGATCCACGGCCGCGTGCGATCGAGGATGCCCGCTTCCGACGCGGGCAGCGCCGCGAGCTGCAGCGCCGTCGCGAAGCAGCCGGGCGCCGCGACGCGCGTCGCGGATCGGATGCGCTCGCGATTCGCTTCCGGCAATCCGTACACGAACTCGGGGAGCACCGACGGGAGCGGATGCTCGGCGCCGTACGCGGCGCGATAGCGCGCCGGATCGGCGAGGCGAAAATCGGCGGCGAGGTCGACGACCAGCACGCGGCGCCACACCGG
>CAZBOK010000356.1:0-4928 GCA_964493525.1 uncultured Phycisphaeraceae bacterium
CGCGACCGTCGCGACGCCGCCGCGCGGCCGCGCCGTGAGACGATGACGGCTCGCGAGGCGGTCGATCACCTCGAAGCCGACGTTGTGCCGCGTCCCGGTGTACTCCTCGCCCGGGTTGCCTAGGCCGGCCACGATGCGCACGATTCGTCACCCCCGGAGCATCACTCCTTGGGCTCTTCCTCCTTCTCCTTCTTCTTGACCACGACTTCCGGTTCGGACGGAGTCGCAGCGGCGGCGGCGGCGCCCGCCTCACCCTCGGCCGCGGCAGCGACCGGCGCTTCGTAGATCTTGACCGAGACGACGCCGCAGACCGGCTTCTCGGGATCGACGGCGAGCGTGACGCCGGCCGGCAGAGCGATCTGCTTCGCGAGGATCTGATCGTGCAGCTTCAGCTCGGTCACGTTGACGTCGAGCTGATCGGGGATCTCGCGCGGCTTGACCTTGATCGGCAGCTCGTGGATGAACACCTCGAGCACACCGCCTTCGCCCGAACCCTTCGGCTGCCCCTTCACCGTGATCGGAACGGTGACGACGATCGGCTCGTCCGCGTTGACGCGGAGGAAGTCGACGTGCAGCACGTCCTGGTTAAACGTGTCCCACTCGACCTCGCGGACGAGCGCGGTCTCGATCGTGCCGTCGACGGCGAGCTCGACGAAGCGCGCGTGATGATCGAGCGCGCGGCGGAGCACGCGACCGTCGAGGCTGATCGGCACGGACTCCTGTCCGTGACCGTAGAGGATCGCCGGGGTGCGCCCTGCGTTGCGCAGCCGGTTGACGGCGTGCTTGCCGATTTCAGCGCGGCGCGACGATTCGAGCTTCTGGATCTGAGCCATCGTTCAAGTCCTGATCGTGTTGCGGATTCGGGTCTTTGGGTTCACTTCTCGAACAGCGCGCTGACGGACGCGCGCCGGTGGATGCGGTCGATCGCGCGCGCGAGGAGCGGAGCGATCGTGCGCTGGCGGAGGCGTTCGAACTGCTTCTCCGGCGGCAGCGGAATCGTGTTGGTGACGGCGATCTCCTCGACCGGCGCGGACCTCAGTCGCTCGGTCGCGTTCGCGCAGAGCACGCCGTGCGTGGCGCCGAGGAACACGCGGCGCGCGTCGAAGCGCTTCACGGTCTTCGCCGCTTCGGTGATCGAGCCCGCGGTCGTGATCATGTCGTCGACGATCACCACGTCGCGGCCGCGCACCTCACCGATGAGGTTCTCCGCCGTGATGTGGTCGGGCGACTGGCGGCGCTTGTCGACGATCGCGAGGCCGGCCTTCAAGTCCTGCGAGTAGGCGCGCGCCATCCGAATCGAGCCGACGTCCGGGGCGACGACGACCGGGTTCTCGAGCTCGAGCGTCTCGAAGTACTCGACGAGGACCGGCTTCGCGTAGAGGTGATCGACGGGGATGTCGAAGAAGCCCTGGATCTGTGATGCGTGCAGGTCGATCGCGAGCACGCGGTCGGCGCCGGCGCGCGTGATCATGTTGGCGACGAGCTTCGCGGAGATCGGGACGCGGCCCTCGTCCTTTCGGTCCTTGCGCGCATACCCGTAGTACGGGATCACCGCGGTGATCCGGTCGGCCGACGCGCGCAGCGCGCAGTCGATGAGGATCAAGAGCTCGACGAGGTTCTCGTTCACCGGCGGGCACGTCGGCTGCACGATGAACACGTCGGCGCCGCGGATGTCGTCCTCGATCTTGACGTCGATCTCGCCGTCCGGGAAACGTCGGATCGACGCGGAGCCGAGCGGTTGGCCCAGCTCGCGACAGAGTTCCTTCACGAGTTCCGGGTGCGCCGTACCGGTGAAGATCTTCAGCCGATCGGTTCCGTTCACGCGTCACGCCCCTTGTCGAGCCGGCGGGCCGGAACGCCGACGAAGACCTCGCCCGCGCCGATCTTCGTGTTGCGGAGGACGACGGCGCCGGCGCCGGTCGTCGCACGATCACCGACGTCGACGGGCGCAACGAGCACCGTTCCGCTGCCGATGAAGGCGCCGGCCCCGATCGAGGTCTTGTGCTTGGCGCGGCCGTCGTAGTTGGCGGTGATCGTGCCGGCGCCGACGTTCGCGCGCGCGCCGATCGTGGCGTCACCGAGATAAGTGAGGTGCTTCGCCTTCGCGTGGTCGCCGAGCACCGCATTCTTCGATTCGACGAAGTTGCCGATCTCGGCGCCGTCGTTCAGCACGGTGCCGCTGCGCAGATGCGCGAACGGGCCGATCGCGCAATCCCGACCGATGCGCACGCCGGCGGCGATCACGGAACACGGGAGGATGCGCGTTCCCGCCCCGATCGTCACGTCGGAGTCGATGAACGTCGTGTCGGGATCGACGATGTCGACGCCCGTATCCTGGTGTTCGCGGACCAGGCGGGCGCGCATCAAACGGCGCACCTCGGCGAGCTCCGAGATCGTGTTGAAGCTGCGCGCCTCGTTCGCGTCGGCAAGTCGCGACGTGGCGACGATCGAGCCGGCGGAGCGGAGCAGGCCGACGACATCGGTCAGGTAGTACTCGCGCTTCGAGTTCGTATTCGTGAGTCGCGGGAGCGCGTGCTGCGCGGCCTCGCGAGTGAGCGCGCACACGCCGGTGTTCACCTCGCGGATCGCTCGCGTCGCGTCGTCGGCGTCCCCTTCTTCCACGATGCGCTCGAGCGCGCCCCGCGCATCGCGCACGATGCGGCCATATCCGGTGGGGTTGCGGACCTCGGCGGTGAGAACGGTTTGGGCTGCGCCGGAGCGCCGATGCTCGTCCACGAGCGCGGCGAGCGAAGCGCCGCGATACAACGGACCGTCGGCGTAGAGGACGACGAGGTCGTCGTGCGCCTGCGGCGCCGCGGATCGAACCGCGTCGACCGCGATGCGCACGGCGTGCCCGGTCCCGAGCAGCGGTTCCTGCGTGACGACCGACACGGCACGTCCCGCGACCGCGCGCTCGATCACATCCCGATTGCCCGCCCCCGCGACGACGACGATCCGATCCGCGTGGATCGCTTCAGCGCCGCGCAACACGTGCTCGATCGACGTGCGCCCGCACACGTCGAAGAGCGGCTTCGGCGTCGCGGAGCGCATGCGAGTTCCCTGGCCCGCGGCCAGGACGATGACCGAACACGAACGAACCACGGGAGATCCGCTCCGATGGCGGGGAGAGAAGCCGAGTTGACGCGCGTCCCACGAGACCCGAACTGACGACACGGCCGACGCGATGCAGCACGGCCCTGTCAATCCCACGTCGAGGGTCGCGACGGGGGGAAGTCGGCGATTCTGCCGATGTGCGATTCAGGGGTCAAGATGGGGCTGGAGTTGTGGCGAGATGCAAGTTTCTTGCAGTCTTCAAGCGCGCTCCAGGCGCGACTTTCGGCGTGTTGGAAAAAACTCTGCATCGCGTTGACAGCATTTCGACGAGGGGTATCATCCGCCACGCGCTTCGGCGCAGAAGCCTAACGTCAGATCGGAAACAACTCGTTTTCAGTTTTCGCAACCGCGTGTGTTGCACCATTTGACGTTCGGCGCTGGCGCGTGCTTGGTCAGGAGTTCGCGCCCGCGATCAGGTCGACGCTTGCCTCAGGGTCAGGACCTCGGTCCTGAATGCTGGGCCACCTCTCGCGAACGACTGCTGTCCCTGTGTCTGTCCTTTGGAGGTATCGCATGAAACTTGGTCGTCTGGCGATGGTTGGCTTGGCGCTCAGCCTTTTCGGTTCGAGCGCTTTCGCCAACAACGGTTCCAACTTCTGGCACTACACGAACGGAACCGACTACTTCTTCGGCTTCTTCCCCGCCCTCCCCTATGACTCGGCCACGTGGCGCTGCTTCCCGGGTGCGATCAACCACGCCCCGACGAAGGTCGTCAATGCGGCCGACGCCAACGTCGGTACCTACTCGTCGAAGATCGACGCCCTCTGGTACGACGTCGACGGTAACGACCCGGTGTCCGGCGCTTTGATCCTGCCGTACATCGCGGTGTGGTCGAACGTCGCGACCTGCGCGACGACGACGTCGGCGGGCCCGCAGTTCCTGTACTTCACCGGCGCGGGCGTTGGCCCGGTCGTTGGTGGTCCGGGTGCGCCGGCGAACCCGGCGACGAACCGCTTCTTCTTCCCGCTGTTGTCGGTCGGTGGCGCCGCGCCGCCGCCGTTCATCAACACCCTGAAGCTCAGCATCATCCCGAGCCCGGGCTTCCCCTCGGCCATCACGATTCCGGAAGGCGAGACGACTGTTCTCTCGCATCCGGATCCGGCCGTTGTGAACCCGGCCGGTGGTGGTCAGTACTTCATCGGCTCCGTCGATGACCGCCGTGTTTGCTCCTACTTCTCGAACACGGGCATGTTCATCCCGACGGTCGTTCCGTCCTTCGGCAAGGCGTACTTCCTCATCAACTTCTTCTTCCTCCCGGTTCCGATCGAGTGGGGTTCGGAAGTTGGTGTGATCGATTCGACGGTGGAAGTCGTCCAGAAGACGGCGGGTCCGGGCGCTTCGGGCCTGAACGCGCACGCGGGTCTCGGTGTTCCTTATGACGCTGGCAACAACGGCGTCGTCTCGATCTCGGGCTCCTCGATCGTCTTCCCGCAGGTCGGCGAGAACTTCGGTATCCAGAGCTATGACGCGAACAACGCGTTCGGTGGCTCGAACCACGTCTCGTTGATCAACTTCGCGGGCTTCGATCCGGGCTACCCGGGCATCGGCGGCGGCGGCATCGTTCCGTGCCCCACGGCTGGTGGCTTCATCGGCACGATCCTCGGTACGGGTGGTCCTGGCGGTCCGGCCCTCGGTGGCCCGCTCCCCCAGGCTCCGCGCTCCTCGGGTAAGTTCGACTTCGTGACGAACAACCTGTTGGCGAACCCGCTCTGGATCTTCGCGACGAAGCATGGCGTTTCGGCGGGTGGTAACAACTATCCGCAGTACCCGGCTCCGGCCGCGATCGGTGGCTCGACGGGCAACAACGGCGGTTT
>CAZBOK010000357.1:0-4916 GCA_964493525.1 uncultured Phycisphaeraceae bacterium
CGCCAAGGCGCTGATCGCCCGTCCCCGCGCCGAGGAGGCGATCGTATCTCCCGACCCCGTTGCCGGCGACGAGCGCGGAGCACGCGCGTCGGCGACGACGCGCGCGACGTCGTCGCGCAGCGCGGGGATCGCGAACGCGTCGACCGTGTTCGGATCGACGACGAACAAGTCGCTCGCCCTGTTGTCGAGCGCGAACTCGAGCAGCAGTTCTCCCGGCCGCAGCGCGCCGCGCACGTCGTCCGGGATCGCCGGGCTCACCGCCGGCAGGATGTCGGCGATCACGCGCGCGCGCTCGGTCGCGCAGCGCTCCTTCTCGGCTCCGAGCGCCGCGAACGCAGGGTCGAGCGCCCGGCGCCGGCGCTCGCGCTCGGCTTCTTCCAGGCCCCGATCCGACGCGATCCGCACGACCTCGCGCGTGAGCCGCGCGTCCTCGGCGTCCGTGTCGTCGATCGATTCGCGCAACGCGACGATCGCAGCGGCGCGCGCGACATCGCCGCGCTGCCGGACGTCGCGTTCGGCTTCCTCGAGTGCGTCCGAGCCGGCGCCTTCGAGGAGATCGAGGAAGAAGCGGCCGTTCGCGCGCTCCGCGAGTGCGAATGCGGCGGCGGGGGCGCCCCGCGCGATCTCGAGCCGTCGGGCGGGCGGATACGGGTCCGACGAGCGCAGCACGAGGAAACGTGCCGCGCGCTGCGCGGGATCGAGCGTCCGCTCGTTCCGCCGCGCGCGCTCGACGATCTCGATCGCTTCCGCCAGCAGCGCGGCCGCGGCGTTTTCTTGCTCGGGGTCCTCCATCCGGATCGTCGCGATGTGCAACAAGCCGCTCAACAGATCGGGATGCCCCGTCGGGTGGAGTCGCCGTCCCATCGCGACCGCTTCCTCGAAGGTCGCCAGCGCTTCCTCTTCGCGATCGAGGTCCTCCAGCTGCATCGCGACGACCGAAAGGCTGAGCGCGACGTCCGGATCGTCGCCCGAATGGAGGCGCCGCTGGATCGCGAGCGCTTCTTCCGCCGTCGCGAGCGCCTCGTCGCGCCGGCCGAGGTTGCTCAGGGTGATCGCCGCGCAGGTGAGCAGGTGCGCCAATTCCCAATGGTCGCCGGAGTCGAGCCGTCGCTCCATCGCGATCGCTTCCTCGAAACTCGCGACGGCCTCCGATTCACGACCCAGCCGGCCGAGACAGCCGCCGAGTTGCTCGAGCGCGACCACCACATTCGGATGATCGCCCGGGTAGATCCTCCGCCACATCGCGAGCGCCTCTGCTTCCCGTGGCAACGCCTCTGCCGGGCGCCCGAGAGTATTGAGGCAATCGGCGATGTTGTGGAGGCTCAATGCCACGCTCGGGTGGTCGCCCAAATCGCTCGGGTAGATCCGATTCCGGATCGCGAGCGCGGCTTCGTGTTTCGGCAGCGCTTCGGCGGGACGCCCGAGTGCACTCAAGCAGGCCGCGACGGCGCTGAGGCAGTCCGCCGTGCTCGGATCGTCGTCCCGGTGCAGCCGCCGGTACATGGCGAGAGCCTCCTCGCCCATGGCCAGTGCCTCGGCATTTCGCCCGAGGACCCTCAGGAAGCCCGCGTTGTTGGTGATGCTGTTCGCCACTCGCAGATGGTCACCGGGGTAGAGCCGGCGCCACATCGCGAGCGCTTCTTCGTGCTTCGCCAGCGCATCGGGCACGCGTCCTGCCTCGGCGAGAAAGACCGAGAGGCTTTCGAGGTTCCCGGCCACCATCGGATGCGGGTCGGGATACGACCGGCGGCGGATCGCGAGCTCTTCGTCGCACGCCCGGATCGCCTCGTCGAACCGTCCGAGGTAGTGCAGACCGCTCGCGACCACGTTGAGGCTCAACGCCACGTCGGGATGATCGGCGGGGAAGAGCCGGCGCCGCATCGCGAGCGCCTCTTCCGCGTTCGGCAGCGCCTCCGTGAGGCGGCCGAGGCTCATCCGGCACAAGGCGAGGTTGCAGAGGCTTCGCGCCACGTCGGGATGGTCGGCGGGGAAGAGCCGTCGATCCATCGCGAGCGCTTCCTCGATTCTCGGCTGCGCTTCGGTGGATCGATTCAACGTGCGCAAACCGTCCGCGAGCTGGTTGAGGCTCTGCGCGACGTCTGCGTGGTCGCCCGGGTGGAGGCGTCGACGCATCGCGAGCGTTTCCTCGAGCTTCGGCATCGCATCGGCGGTGCGACCGAGCCCGAGGAGACACTGCGCAAGGTCGTCGAGCGTCGCTGCGACGTCCGGGTCGTCGCCCGACGTGAGGCGCCGCCGCATCGCGAGCGCCGCTTCGTGCTGCGGCAGTGCATCCTCGCCGCGGCCGAGTGCGTCCTTGCAGTTGGCGACCGCGTCGAGGCTGGCCGCCACGTCCGGATGGTCGTTCGGGAACAGTCGCTGCCGCATCGCGAGCGCGGCCTCCGTGCGCTCGAGCGATTCGGCGAAGCGACCGACGCGGCGCAGGCAGTCGCCGGTGCCGCAGAGGCCGGCCGCGACGCGCGCGTCGTCGCCCCTGTCGATCGGATGCGCCGCCTGCGAGAGCGCGAGCGCGTGTTCGAACGCGGCGAGCGCGGCGGCAAAGCGCGAGCGATCGCGGGTGCGCTCGCGTTCGCCGATCGCGAGCCAGCGATCCGCGGCGAGGTCGCTCTCCCCCCGCGCCTCGGCTTCCTTCGCACCGGCTTCGAGCGTCGCGATCCCGTCGTCGATCTTGCCCGCGTCGAACCGCGCGCGTGCATCCGCGAGGACGCGATCGACCGGCGGGCTCTCGGCTTGTCCGATGACCAACGCGATCCACAGCGCGATCGAGCCCGTCATCGGCGATCCTCCCGTCGGTCGCGGGATGGTATCCGCGCCTCCCGACTCCCCCTCAATACCGCTGCACTTCCTTCAGCATCGCCCGATACGTCTCCGCCTTCGCCGACTTCGCGGCCGCGCACGCATCCACCAGGAATCGCAGCGCGTGTTCATTGCCCGGCTCGATCGCGAGCGCGCTCTCCGCCGCCTCGATCGCTCCCGGGAGGTTGCGATACCAGAGGTCGTGATACGCGTTGACCATGTGCACCGTGAACTTCGAGTGCGGGTCGTCCGCGGCCTTCGCCTGTTTCTGCAGGAGCTGGAGCGCGAGCGTGGCGTTCTCGCGCGTGGTCTTCGCGTGCGCTTCGAGCTCGTCGGCGCGGCGGTAGTCGTCGGCGGTCGGGCCGACCCAGAACTTCTCGAACCGACCCTGGTCGTTGAGTCTCTCGACGAACTTCCCGGCGGAGCGGATCTGCTTCACTTCGGCGATCGCGCGGTTCGCGGCGTCGGCGTTGTAGTGGAGCGCGGCGACGGCGATGTCGAGGTCGGTCGTGTCCTGCGCGAACGCCTTCTGGGCGTTCTTGATCATGTCGTCGAGCTGGCGCTCCGCGAGCTGGAGGCGCGCCTGCTGGAGGACGACGCGCGGGTGATCGGGGGCGAGCTTCGCGGCGCGGGCGAACGCGTCCTCGGCGGCGCGCACGTTCATCGGCCCGCACGGGACGCGGAGCGTCTGCAGGACGCCGCCGAGCGTGATCTCGCATGGGGCAACGGGCTGGAGGTGGAAGTCCGAGAGCGCGAGCAGCGGCGCGAAGTCGCCGGGCGCCGTGCGGACCGCGAGGAGCAGGCGGGTGAGCTCGCGCGTGTAGGGCTCGGCGCGGCTCGCGGACGGTGGATCGGCAGCGGCGCTCGCGTTGCCCTTCGCGAGCAGCGCTTCCACCTCGGCGAGCTGCGCGGGGTACTGCCGGGCGTCGATCCGTCGGGCGAGTTCGGCGTCTGCCCGCGCCGCGACGATCGCGCCGAGCATCGCGGCGGAGCGGGCGCGCCCGATGTAGCAGCCGGAGTCGAGCGGCAGGGCACGGAGCGCGGCGGTGTAGTCAGCTCGCGCGCCCGCGAAGTCGTTCATCCCCAGCTTGCAATGAGCGGAATAGGCGAGCGTCACGCCGTCGTCGGGCGCGCGCTTCAAGAGCGGCCCGAGCCGCGCGAGGGCTTCCGGATATCGCCGCGCGCCGTAGAGCGCCTTCACGGTCTCGATCCCGCCGCGCTGCCCTTCGACGAACTGGCGCATCGCCTCGGTGACCGCCGTCCGCGCGCGCGCCTTCTCTTCCGAATTCGGTGAGCGCATCCCGAGCACGGCGACGAGGAGCTGCTTCGAATACGGCAGGTCGTCCTTCGGCAGGCGATTCATGTCGGGAAGGGTCGGCTCGAACATCATCTGCCGCGCGATCGACCAGACGCGCAGGTCGTCGCTGTCGCCGAGCGCGCGCGCTTTCTCGAACGCGTCGTTGGCTTCGTCGCTCTTGCCGAGCATGAAGAGCGCGACGCCGTGGTCGAGATGGCGCACCGCGGAGGGTCTCGCCTCGGCGGCCTTGCCGAGTGCGGCGGCGGCGTCCTCGTATCTGCCGGCGGCCAGCGCGTCGAGTCCGGCGAGGAACGAGTCGACGTCGTCCGCGCGCGCGATCGTGGCGAAAGAGATCGTGGCGAAAGCGACCGTGGTGAAGAGCAGCAGGATCGCCGACCGTGCGAAGCGCGACATCGAATGCCCCCGGCAGCTCACGCACACGGACCGCTTCCGCGGCGGAGTGTAACGAACGGCGACGAGCTCCCGCGCGGGACCGGATCCCGGCGGGAGCTCGTGGGTGTTGCGTCGAGTTCGGGAACCGCGGACGGGCCGCGGCGCCGCGTTCGCGGTCAGTGAGTGCCGATCACCGCATCCAGCGCATTCGTCAGCCGGAACGCTCCGTTCGATCGCACGGACGCGCCCTGCACCGAGAACGACACGCCGATCAACCCGGTCGTGAGCGGGACGGCGAGCCGGAACTGTTCGCCCGGCGCGCCGGCGAGCACGAGCGCAGGGACGACGAGCAACGTGCCCTGCACGCCGGACGGAGTGTTCGCTGTCTGCGCGCCGATCAACAGGAAGTCGT
>CAZBOK010000358.1:0-4905 GCA_964493525.1 uncultured Phycisphaeraceae bacterium
ACCCGGCCGAACCGCCCGTGCTTCGTGTTCGTGAACCTGATGGACGCACACCTGCCGTACGACGCCGCGCCCGGGTACGAGCGCGCGTTCGGCGACCGCGGCGCGGCGCTCGATCGCGCGAGTCTCTCCGCCCCGCTCCTGTTCGATCGCGTCATCACCGGCCAGCAGTCGCTCGACGAGTCGTTCACGAGCGCGCTCGCGGAGCGCTACGACGACGCGATCCGCGGCCAAGACGCGCGACTCGAGAGGTTCGTGACGGCGCTGCCGGCGGAGTTCCGCGAGCACCTCGTCATCGTCGTCACGTCGGATCACGGCGAAGACCTCGGCGACCACGGTCTCGTCGATCACCAGGGCGGGCTGCACGAGTCGCTGTTGCGCGTGCCGCTCGTGCTGCACGGCGACGGCGTGCCGCACGGCGAAGTCGCGCGCGCCGCGACGCCGATCGCCGACGTCTTCCGCATCGCCCAGGACCTCGTGAACCGCAACTACCGGACGCCGCTCTCGGAGACGGGGCACGCGATGATCGCGGAGCGGATGCAGCCGGTCGCGGTGCTCGAACGACTCGCGCCGAAGCTCGCGTCGCTCGCGCCGGGCGTCGCCGACCGTCTCGGCCGCCGCGAGCGCGCGCTCGTCGTCGCGGGCGAGCCGTGGAAGCTCCTGCGCGCGGAGTCGGCCTCGGGCGCGATGCACGACGAGCTGTTCCGACTCGGTCCGGATCCGGCCGACGAAGCGCCGCTCGAAGACGGCGCGCGACAGTCGGATCTCGCGACGGTGCTCGACCGGGCGCTTTCCGTGCGGCGTCGGATCGTGGAGGCGATCGCCGAGGAGCGGCTCGCGACCGGTTCGGAATCGGCGGATGCCGCGGCGTCAGCGACGCTCGCGCAGATCGGCTACGCGACGGCCCCGGCGCGTCCGTCGCTCGGCATCCACGGAGCGGAGCACTTCGCGGCCGGGAACCGTGCGTTCAACGCCGGCGACTTCGCCGCGGCGGAGGGCGAATACCGCATCGCCGGCGCGCTCGCTCCCGACTCGGCCGACATCCGCTTCAACCTCGCGCTGACCCTCGAGCGCGCGGGCAAGGACGGCGAAGCTGCGGCGTGGATCGAATACCTGAAGATCGCGGACGCCCCGCACGGGCAGGACGCGACCGCGATCGAGCACGCCCGTCAGCGACTCGCGGCATCCGGCGCCGCGAGCGCCGGGAAGCCGGGGACGAAGACGTCGCGGTAGAGCTGCTCCAGCGCGCGGACCATCGCGCGCACGTCGAACTCGTCCACCTGCAGCGCGGCGCGCTCCGCGAGCGAGCGACCGAGCGCGGGATCGGCGAGCACCTGCGCGAGCTTCGCCGTCAGCGTCGGCACGTCGTCGATCGGTGCGAGCATCCCGGTCACGCCGTCCGCGACGACGTCGGTGTTGCCGCCCGCGGCGGTGACCACGCACGGCACGTTTGCCGCCATCGCCTGCACCAACGCGCGTGGCAGCCCTTCCCAGCGCGACGTCAGCAGGAACGCGTCGAGCGCGGGGAGGATCTCCGCGACGTCATCGCGCGCGCCGAGGAAGGTGACCGCGTCGTCGAGCCCCAGCTCACGGCGCCGCCGCTCCAACGCGCCGCGGTCCGGCCCGTCGCCGACGATGACGAAACGCGTGAGCGGCGCGACCGCGAGCACGCCGCGCGCGACCGACAGCCAGACGTCGAGCGCCTTCTGCGGCTTCATCGCGGAGATCGTCCCGACCAGGAGCACGCCGGGCGGGATCCCGAGCCGCGCGCGCGCCGCCGAGCGATCGACGCGGGGAGACCGGAAGCGGTCGACGTCGAAGCCGCTGCGGACGAGCGTGACCGGCCGCGGCGGCTCTCCGAACAGCCGCAGCGCGCGGCCCTCCGCCTCGTTCGCCCGCGAGACGGCGACGAAGCGCGCGGTGCTGCGCGCCTGCATCCGCTCGATGTCGAGCGCGATGCGCCGCACGAGTCGGTTGCGGATCGCCGCGTGTCCGAAACCGTGCACCGTGTGGATCGCCGGGAGCCCCGACACGCGCGCCGCGGCGCGGCCGACGATGCCCGCCTTGCTCGAGTGCGTGTGGACGAGCGCCGGTCCGCCGTCGCCCGCGAGCTCGCGCAACGCGCGGCGGATCCACCAGCACGCGCGCAGGTCCGAGAGCGGCGCGATCTCGCGGACGAGGCTCGGCACGGTGCGGAACTCGAGGTCCGGGATCCGCCGCGCCTCTTCGTCGAGCACGCCGCCCGGTCCCGCGAGGAGCGCGACGCGGAACGTCGAGCGGTCGAGCAGGCGGCAGGTGTCGAGCGTGTTCTCCTGCGCGCCGCCGAGCTCGAGCCGCGTGATGACGTGCACGATGAGCGGGCGCGTCATGCGGTGCGCGCGACGTGCTCCGCCGCTTCCCGTCCATGCACGATGGCATCCTCCATCGAGAGGTAGGACCATGTCGCGTAGCGGCCGGCGGGGATCACGCGCCGGTCGATCAGCGCGGGGAAGATCCGCCGCAGCGCGCGCCGGCGCTGCTCGTCGTGCAGCGCGTACGCGCACGGCAGCGCGAGCGTGACGCGCGTGACGACGCGCCGCGGATCGTCGATCACGCCGGCGTCGACCAGCTCCGCGAGCACCGCGTCCTCCGCGCCCGGCGGCACGGCGAACGATCCGTCGGCGCCCGTCGGGTACGCGACCTCCGCGGAGACGGACGTCTTGCCGGCCGGCGCCATGCTCTGCGTGAGGTGCGCGGGGAACGACACGCGATGGAACCGGAAGCGCGGCTCGGGGAAGTAGACCCAATGGCGGCGGTGGTCGAATTCGCCGTCGAGCCCGAAGTTGAACGAGGCGATCGCGGTCGCGCGCAGCGCCGCGGCGTCGGTCACGAGATCGGCGGGGAGGCCGACGACCTGGCGCGCGAGCTCCGGCAACGGGTTGGTCGCGATCACCGCGTCGAAGCGCAGCGCCGTGCCGTCGTAAAGGCGCGCCGTGCGCGCGGCGGGATCGATCGATCGCACGCGCGCGCCGCGCCGCACGCGGTCCTGCGGCAACGTCGCCATCAGCGCGTCGGCGAGGCGCCGGATGCCGCCCGACTTCGGGTAGCGGAACGTCGGGTGGTATCCGAACGCCGCGTTCTCGCCGTCGAGCGCGCCGCGCAGCACTTCCTCGAGCGACGGCCGCGGCACCGCCCAGCTCACCCAATCGGCGGACAGCGTGGCCGGGTCGCACGCGAAGCACTTCGCGTTGTACGGCAGGAAGAAGTGGCGCGCGAACCCGGCGCCGAACGTGCGCATCGCCCAGTCGGCGAAGCTCGCCGCGTAGGCGCCGTGCGGCTCCGGCACGTCGAGGAACGACGGCGAGATCGCGTGCCCGTTCGGCGCGCCGAAGCTCCCGGCGGCGAGACGATGCTCCGGCAGCAGCGATTCGGCGAAGCCGCGCACGCATTCGAGCGCGACCTCGGCCGGCAGCCCGCGCACGTGCGCCTGGAACGGGTACGGGATCGTGCGCCCGGCGAACTGCACCCACGCCGAGCGCTCGAGGTGCACCTGATCGTCGCCGAGCAGCCGGTCGATCAGCGCCTGCACGTCGGGGCGCTTCGGGTGCAGCACGTGCCCGGTGTAGTCGAAGCGGAAGCCGTCCTTTTCGACGGAGCGCGCCAGGCCGCCGACGTCCGACTCGCGTTCGAGCAGGAGCCACGGTGCGCTCGCCTGCTCCAGGTGATGCGCGGCCGAGAGGCCCGCGAGTCCGCCGCCGAGGATGAGGATCATGGACTCGCAGAGCGGGCCGTGCCCGCAACCGACCGATCGAACGTCGTCGCGACGCGCGACGATTCTTCGAGGGAGTGGATCAGAGCCTACAATCCCGCGCTCGGGCACGGTCTCCGCGAGCGACGGGCGAAATGACGCGACTCCTCTTCTTCGCCAAGTGCCCGATGAACTACGTGCTGTTCCGGCCGGTCCACGCCGCGCTCGCTCAGGACGATCGCTTCGAGTTCTCCTTCACGGGGAAGCTGCAGGGACGGGGCGATCCGGCGCTCGTCTACCGCGGCTTCGACCTGCGCGGCGGGCGCCTGGTGAAGAACGCGATCGCGCGCTGGAAGAAATTCGACCTCTACGTGACCCCCGACCTCCGCGTGACCGGCAAGCGCGCGCGCGTGAAGGTCCACATGTTCCACGGCTTCTCGATCCGCAACTTCGCGATCCAGGAGCGCGTGCGCGAGTTCGACAAGCTGTTCCTGCTCGGGCCCTACATGCTGCGCCGATTCGTCGAGACGAAGATCCTCGCGGAGGGCGACCCGCGCATCGAGATGGTCGGGATGCCGAAGCTCGACGCGCTCGTGAACGGCGCGTTCGACCGCGCGCGCGTCCTCGCGGGGCTCGGCCTCGATCCGGCGAAGAAAACCGTCCTGTTTGCGCCGACCTGGATCGAAGGCGGCTGCCTCGATCGGCACGGCAAGGAGATCGTGACGGCGCTGCGCGCGCTCGACGTGAACGTGATCGTCAAGCTGCACGACAACTCGTTCGACCTCCGCAAGCAGTCGACCGACTGGGCGCGCGTGCTGCCGCCGCTGCTCGGGAAGAACCAGGTGCTCGCGCGCGATCCCGACTCGAACCCGTGCCTGGCCGCGGCCGACCTCCTGATCTCCGACGCGTCGTCGGTGGCGAACGAGTTCCTGCTGCTCGACCGGCCGCTCGTGTTCTTCTCGCTCGCTCACCTCGAGAGGGACTGGCCGGCGACCGACCGCGAGACGTGGGGGACGAAGACCGGCGCGGTGATCGAGCGCGTCGACCAGCTCGAACGCGCGGTGCAGGACGGGCTCGCGAACCCGCGCGAGCGGTCCGACGTGCGCCGCGCCGCGGCCGCCGACTTCTTTCACCGGCCGGGGACCGCGACCGCGCGGGCGGTCGAGTGCCTGCGGCGCTAC
>CAZBOK010000359.1:0-4868 GCA_964493525.1 uncultured Phycisphaeraceae bacterium
GCGAAGAGCCTCGCCGCCGCCGCGAAGCGCGTCGCGCTCGATCGCCAGATCGCCGCGCTCGACGACGAGCTCGCGGCGCTCGACGCGACCCGTGAGCTGACGGCGGCCCGCCGCGACCGGCAAACGCGGATCGTCGCCGGGCTCGAGGACGTCGCGAAGCAGTGGCGCGACCTCGTCGCGACACGCCGGCAGACCGAGGTCGAGGAGCAGCAGCGCGAGGCGGAACGGCAGAGCCGCGAGGCGAACGAGCCGCAGTTGAAGCGGCTCGCCGACGAGAACGAATCGCTCGCGCGCACGCGCGCCGGCCAGAACGACGAGCTGAAGCTGGCGCGCGCCGATCTGCAGCGCGTGCGCGAGCAGCTCGACCTGCTGACGCAGCGCCGCACGCGCAGCCGGCGCAACGTCGAGCTCGGCCGCCTCGCGGTCGGCAAGGGATCGGTGCTGCGGCACGAGCTCGAGCAGCTCGAGCCGGCCAAGTCGCTCGACGCGGCGGTCACGGAGACCGAGACGCGGATCGGACGCGTGCAGGACGCGTTGCTCGATTTCGACGAACGGCGGGCAGCGGCGGGCGACGTCGAGCTGCGCTTGCGCGAACTCCTGCTGCAGGTCGCTCCCGATCGCCTCGCCGCGGAACGCGCGTCGATCGAGGCCCGCGCGCGCGACCTGCTCATGCAGCGACAGAACACGCTCGACGCGCTGATCGCGGACGGCAACCTCCTGTTCGACGTCCTGCTCGACCTGAGCGTGCGGCGCGGCGAGCTGCGCGACGTGAGCGCGGAGTTCCGGTCGTTCATCGCCGAGAACATCCTCTGGGTGCCGAGCGTCGCGCCCGGCGAAGGGCTCGACCCGTCGAAGATCGCCGACTCGCTGCGCTGGTTCGCGAACGGCGAGCAGTGGCGATCCGCGGCCGCGAAGACCGGAGCCTACTGGAGCGAGCACGCGCTCGCGGCGCTCGGCCGGGCGCTGCTGATCGGGCTGCTGCTCGTCGGAGGACGCGTCGCGCGCGCGCGGCTGCGGTCCCGCCCGCGCGACCTCACGACGGTGCCCCGCCCGTTCATCGCGATGGCGCGCGCATTGATGGCGACGCTCCTGAAGGGCGCCGCGGTCCCGCTGGCCTTGCTGGTCGTCGCGCGCTCGATCTCGATCGTGCCCGGTCAGGCGCCCGTCGCGCTCGCGATCGCGCGCGGGCTTGCTCTCTCCGCGCAAGGACTCCTCGCGGCGTTCATCCTGTTCGCCGCGCTCGCGGAAGACGGCATCTGTCGCGTCGAGCTGTCGTGGTCGGGCTCGATCCTCGATCGCGTGCGGCGCGAGTTCCGGCGACTCATCTTCATCGTGCTGCCGTGCGGCTTCATCGTCGCGGCGCTCGAGTCGCCGGAGAACGAGTTCGAGAACAGCGCGCTCGGTCGCATCGCGTTCGTCGTGGGGATGCTCGCGGTGATGGTGTTCGCGGTCCGCGTGCTGCGGCCGCGGCCGGGCGAGCCGCTGTTCCGTTCACGCGTCGCGCTGCTCGCCTGCGGGATCCTGCTGCCGGCGTGGCTCGTCGCGCTGAACGTCCTCGGCTATGCGTACACCGCGATCGAACTCAACCGGCGGTTCGTCGCCTCGGCGTGGATCGGGTTCGGCCTCCTGCTCGTCTATGCGCTCCTCACCGGCTGGCTGCGCCTCTCGCGCCACGCGCCGGCGAAGCCGGACAAAGACGCGGACGACGACGAAGAGGACGAGCAGCGGCGCGCGCTCGAGGAACAGACGCGGCGCCTGTTCCGGTCCGGCACCGCGATCACCGCGCTCGTGTTGTTCTACTTCGTGTGGTCCGGCGTGATCCCGGCGCTGAAGAAGCTCGACCGCATCTCGATCTGGCCGCGCGTCGAAGTGCTCGAGGTCGCGCCGCAGAAGGACGCGCCGCCCGCCGCGGCGCCTCCCGCGGCCGCCGGCGCGCCCGCCGCGGCGCCCGCCGATGCGTCGACTCCCGGCGCTGCGCTCGTGCAGTCGGCGACGCGAACCGCGCCGTCGTCGAACGGCTCGAACGAATCGGATCGGATCATCACGCTCGGCGACCTCGTGCTCGCGCTCTTCCTCGCGTTCGTGACGACGTTCGCGACGCGCAGCGTCCCGGCGCTCGTCGAGTTCCTGCTGATCCGGCGGTTCGCCGTCGATGCCGGCACGCGCTACGCGCTCGCGACGGTGCTGCGCTACACGCTGCTCGTCATCGGCGTCGTCCTGATCGCCGCGACGATCGGCATCGACTGGGCGAGCGTGCAGTGGCTCGTCGCGGCACTGACCTTCGGACTCGCGTTCGGCCTGCAGGAGATCTTCGCCAACTTCATCTCGGGCCTGATCATCCTGGTCGAGCGTCCGCTGCGCGTCGGCGACGTCGTCACGGTGAACGGGATGAGCGGGAACGTCCTGCAGATCCGCATGCGCGCGACGACGATCATGGACGCCGATCAGAAGGTGCTCGTCGTCCCCAACAAGCAGCTCGTCACCGACCAGTTCGTCAACTGGACGCTCTCGCGGCGCGTGACACGCCATGTGATCCCGGTCGGCGTCGCGTACGGCAGCGACGTGAAGCGCGTGCAGACGATCCTCCTGCAGACGGCCCGCGCGCACCGCGCCGTCGTGCGCCGCCCGCGGCCGCAGGCGATGTTGATCGGGTTCGGCGGCAGCAGCCTCGACTTCGAGCTGCGCGTCTATGCGCCGATGGACGACCAGTCGCTCTACCTGCGCCACGATCTCCTGGTGGAGATCGAGAACCAGTTCCGCGCCGCCGGGATCGCGATCCCCTACCCCACGCACGACGTGAACGTGCGGACGATGGCGGCGCACGAAGGAGAAGCCGCGGGAGCCGGAGCCGACGAACGCTCGATCGAGCGGCCGTGACCGACTCGCGGCGAGCGCGCGCGCCTCACCCTCCCCGAACCAAGTCCTCGACGATCCCGCGCACGTCCGTCGCGCGCACGCGGTCGCGGGCGAGGCGCTTCTCGCTGCACAGGAACACCGGGCCGTCGTCGTCGCGATCCGGCAATCGGCCGTGCGAGCCTTTCACGATCGACGCGTCGAGGCCGATCACGTCGAGGAGGTAGCGGAAGCCGAGCGCCTTCTGCAGCAGCCGCGCGGCGACGCGCAGCTTCGCGAGCGGCAGCTTCGGGTCGAGGAACAGCTCGACCGGGTCGTACCCCGGCTTCCGGTGGATGTCGACCGTGCGCGCGAAGTCCGGCGCGCGGGCGTCGTCCTTCCACCAGTAGTAGGTGAACCAGAAATCGCGCGCGGCGACCGCGACGAGCTCGCCGGAGCGCTCGTGATCGATGCCCGCCGCGCGCTTGCCCTCCGCGTCGAGGACGCGCTCGATCCCCTCGGTCTTCTCGAGCAGCGCCTTCACGATCGGCAGGTCGCGCGGATCGCGGACGTACACGTGCGCGACCTGATGATCGGCGACCGCGAACGCGCGCGACATCCCGGGCTCGAGCAGCTCGCCGACTTGATTGTCCTGCACGCGCAAGAGTCCCGCCTCGCGCAGCACGCGGTTCACGTGCACGGCTCCGGTCACCGCGGTGATGCCGTACTCCGAGAGCGCGACGACCGCGGCGCCGTCCGCGCGCGCGCGTTCGATGAGCCGCCCCGCGACGGCGTCGATCGCGCGCACCTCGGCGCGCACGCGCGGGTCGGCGGGGCCGAAACGCTGCAGGTCGTAGTCGAGATGCGGCAGGTAGACGAGGCTGAGTGTGGGCCGCTTCATCGCCATCACTTCGAGCGCCGCCGACGCGATCCACTCCGACGAGCGGATCCCCGCGCGCGGCCCCCAGAACTCGAACAGCGGGAACGCGCCGAGCTTCGCGTTCAGCGCCGGCTTCAGCTCGGCCGGCTCGGTCCACACGTCGGGCGCCTTTTTGCCGTCGGCGAAGTACGCGGGCCGCGGCGTGACCACGGTGTCCCAGGTGCCCGACATCGCGAACCACCAGAAAAGGTTTGCGCTCGTGAACGACGGATCGGCGCGCTTCAGCTCGTCCCACGGCCGCGGACCGTGGACCAATCGATTCGACTGGCGCCACAGCCACACTTCGGAGAGGTCGCGGAAATACCACCCGTTCGCGACGACGCCGTGATCGCGCGGCAGCAGGCCGGTCGTGAACGTCGCCTGCACCGGGCAGGTGACCGCGGGGAACACGGTGTCGAGCGGCGCGGAGAATCCGTCGGCGGCGAGGCGCGCGAGGTTCGGCGTGTCCGCGCCGAGGTGCGCGGGCGTGAGACCCACGATGTCGAGCACGACGACGCGCCGCACGCACGAGCTCCGATCGACCAGGCGGCGATTCTGTTCGCGCCGCGCTGCAAAAGGAAGAGGGGGTCGCGACGCAGGAGTAGCGACCCCCTCTCTTCTCGCACGACGGACCGGCGGGTGTACGCGTCCGAAGCGGTCCAAGGAACGCGCGACGCGCAAACGCGCCGGCACGGACTCGAACGACGGCGGGGAGACTATCGGGGGCGCGGCGTTTTGAACACGCCGCGCCCGCCGATGCCCCGCCGTTCGATCAAGGCGTGTTGACGTAGATCAGTCGGTCGGACGGACGGATGCTGCCGACCGCGGGCAGCGGATACGGACCGGTGAGCTTCGCCGAGTAGTTGTCGACCATGTCGACGTAGTGGAAGGACGGGCTGATCGGTCCGGGGCCCACGACCTGCCAGCCGCGCTGCGTCGTTCCGCCGTAGTCGATGTCGACCCAGTCGCTGAACGTGCAGGCATCGTGCTCGATGAACAGACCTTCATCCACCCACGCGACCTCGGGGCCCGGGTAGGTCGCGGCGCCCGCCCAGAAGCCGAAGCTCGTCGTCACGACGTGCGGCCACGGAACCGTCGGGAAGTTGATCATCTGCGA
>CAZBOK010000360.1:0-4862 GCA_964493525.1 uncultured Phycisphaeraceae bacterium
CCCGGTTCATCTCGTAGGCCGCCGCGGACGCGCCGCCGAGCGCGCCGAGATCGGTGAGCGTGCCGTCGGTGTTGAAGCGGATCGCGTGAGCCGGCTCGGTCGCCGACCCGATCGCGCCGGCGACTCCGCACGCGTTGCCGAACGCATCGAGAGCGAACGCGGCGCTCTGCGTGTAGCCGGGCAACGTCAACAGCATGGTGAAGCCGGAACCGTCGAGCCACGTGAAGCCGGTGGCGGTGCGGATGCCGGCCGCGCGCGCGCCGTCGTCGGACACGCCCCACGCATTGCTGAACGCGGTGTTCGAGTCGAGATCGACGACGCGGTACGGATACACCTGCGCCGATGCGGCGGAAGCGAGACAGAAGAGGATGCCGGCGACGAAGGGGAGTCGCATGAAGAACCTCGCGATGTGTGGGGAGGTCGGGACATCGCGAGGAAGTGCAATGAGCGTGCCCGGCGGGTGAGAGGCGTCGCGCGGCGCACGCGGCGCCTCGATCGCGCGTTTGCGTCGTCGCTGCGTGATGCGCTCGTGAGCCTCGCGCTCCGCCGCGGCGCCGGCGGGGAACCGCGCGCGGGGACTGCGGAATGCGCGCGGGAAATGCGGCGCGACCTGCGCGGGACCGACGCCGGAGCGGGCTGCAATGAGAGCGGGCCCGAAGTCGCGACTGGACCTCGGGCCCGAACGATCGGATCGGAATCCGAACCGGTCAACGTGCGCGATTCACGGCGCGGTGATCTGCAGTCCGTTCGACAGCGCGAAGCTGCCGTTCGGAGCCGCGTGATCGAGGCTCGCGAACTGGAAGAACAACGACGTGCCGCCCGCGAGGTCCTTCGGGAGCGGGCCGGTGAAGCGCGCCTGGCGATTCGAATCGAACGCGAACACGAGCGGCGATCCGATCGGCGTGCCGAGCAAGTAGGTGCAGGTCCCGATCTGCGACTCGCCCGGAGTCGTCGAGACGAAGAGAGCGCCCGCGCCGAGCGCGTTGCCCTCCGCCATCATGAGCGACACGTTCCCGGAGGTCGTCGGTCCGAAGCCGCCGAGGACCGGCACGTGGGAACCGGCACCCGCGCAGCCGAGACCGTAGGAGAGCATGTAGTTCGGCACGAGCCGGAAGCCGTGGATCTCTCCCGTCGAACGCACCGTGCCGTAGCCGACGATCTGACCACGCTCGTTGATGTCGGTCGCCGCGCGGAGGAACCAGCCCGCGTCGGCGGGGATGAGCGTGTTGAGGTCGAGCGCGCCGAAGTCGTCGCTGTACATCACCGCGCGCTTCAGTTCGCCCTTCGGCAAGCCGTCGCCGACCACCTGGCCGAAGTCATTGATCTTCAACGCCGAGTTCTTCGACCCGAGTCCCTCGAGAACCTGCCAGCCGCGGATGTTGTCGAACCGCGCCCAGACCTGCTCATCGCCGTTCGCGGACGTCGCGTCGGCGCAGACCTGGCCCGAGGAGTTGATCCCGTTCGCGAACGCGGTCGGGAAGCCGATCGGCGCACCGATGTCGATCATGCCGACGCCCGGAGTCCAGCGCGCCGCGTGATGGTTGCCGAGGCCGCCGGCGACCTGATCGAAGTCGTTCACGTCACGAGCGTGGGAGTCCAAGCTCAGCGCGAGCAGATCGACCATCCCCGTCGACTTCTTCCAGATGAACGCGTGCCAGTTGCTGAAATTCGGATCCGTTCCCGTGTCGCCGACGATCGTGCCGGCCGCGTTCATCTCCCAGGCGCGGCTGAACTGCCCGCCGAGAGTGCCGAGGTTCTCGACCGAGCCGTTCGAGAGGAAGCGGACCGCACGAGTGGGCTCAGGCGACAGCGACTCCGACCCCACCCAGCCGCAGGCGTTGTCGTTGGCATCGACCGCACGGGCGAAGCTCTGCGTGTATCCGGGGAGCGTGCGGAGCAGGTTGAATCCCGTGTCCTTCCGCCACAAGAAGCCGTTCGTGTTGCGCGAGCCCGCGACGGTGCGGGAGTCGTCGGAGATGCCGCGGGGTTCGCTGTTCTTCGTCTGGAGGTCGATGTCGACGACGCGGTAGGGGGACACCTGCGCCGACGCGGCCGAGCAGAGCAGGAGAATGCTGAATGAAGCGACGGTTGATCGCATTGCGGGTCTTTCGTTGGAGGGGGATTCGACACCGCGTGGCGACGGCGAATCTAGGTACGGGCGTCCGACCGAGATGGTCCGACCGCCGCAGCGCAGTGCACGTTGTGTGCCCGCGCCGGGAGTGCGTCGAACGCCCCCGATTCGCCCGGATCGCCGGAGTGACTGCATCGCGCCGCGACAGTTGCGCCACAGGTCGTCACACAATGGCGGACGATCGCGCCGCGCTGTCACGGGACTTGTGGGTAGTACGCGTGCGCGCGCGAGGACCTGCCCGTCCGAACTATGCGCGCTTCACGAGTCGGATCAGGAACAGCAGCACGATCGCGCCGAGCGTCGCCTGCAGCAGGATGCCGAGCAAGCCGACCGCGCCGATGCCGAGCGCCCCGAACAGCCAGCCGCCGATCAGCGCGCCGACGAGTCCGATCACGAGGTCGCCGAGCAGGCCGAATCCGCTCCCCTTCATGATCTTGCCGGCCAGGAACCCGGCCACGATGCCGATGATGATCGACCAGAGAATGCCCATGCGCGCCTCCAACTCGCCTCGTTGCGCCGCACGCTACCGATTGGTCGCACGCGACCGAAGAACGCGCGACAGAACCACCCCAAAAGCCGAAAGCTGAGAGCCGAAAGCCCCCGACAAGAAAACCGCCGCGGTCGGGAAGCCTCCCGGCCGCGGCGTCTCTCCATGCCAGCTCCCTGTCGCCCACGAGGCGACGGCTGGTTCGTTCGGTCAGAACTGCTGTCGTTCGGTCGAGCCGTCGAGCGCGAGCGTCGACGCCAGACCGTTGCTGATCACCTGCATCACGTCATCGAAGTAACCGGTGCCCACCTCGCGCTGATGGCGAGTGGCCGTGTATCCGTGCGCCTCCGCCGCGAACTCCTTCTGCTGCATCTCGGAGTACGCCGCCATTCCGCGGTCGCGGTAGTCGCTCGCGAGCTCGAACATCGCGTGGTTGAGCGCGTGGAAGCCGGCGAGCGTCACGAACTGGAACTTGTATCCCATGGCGCCGAGCTCGCGCTGGAAGCGCGCGATGGTCGCGTCGTCGAGGTGCTTCTTCCAGTTGAAGGAGGGCGAGCAGTTGTAGGCGAGCCGCTTGCCCGGGAACTTCGCGTGGATCCCTTCGGCGAACTCCTTCGCCTCGGCGAGGTCGGGCGTCGACGTCTCGCACCACACGAGGTCGGCGTACGGCGCGTACGCGAGCCCGCGCGCGATCGCCATCGCGAGGCCGCCCTTCACCCGGAAGAACCCCTCGGGCGTCCGCTCGCCGGTGGTGAACGCGCGGTCGCGCTCGTCGATGTCGGAGGTGAGCAGCTTCGCCGAATCGGCGTCGGTGCGCGCGACGACCAGAGTCGGGACGTCGCAGACGTCGGCGGCGAGCCGCGCCGCGACGAGCGTGCGGATGAAGTGCCCGGTCGGGACGAGCACCTTGCCGCCGAGGTGGCCGCACTTCTTCTCGGATGAGAGTTGATCCTCGAAGTGCACGCCGGCGGCGCCCGCTTCGATCATCGCCTTCATCAACTCGAACGCGTTCAACGGCCCGCCGAAGCCGGCCTCCGCGTCGGCGACGATCGGCGCGAACCACTCGCGGCCGCCCTTGCCCTCCGCGTGCTCGATCTGATCCGCGCGCTCGAGCGCCTGGTTGATGCGCTTCACGACCGCGGGCACGGAGTTCGCCGGGTAGAGCGATTGATCGGGATACATCTGCCCCGCGAGGTTCGCGTCCGCCGCGACCTGCCAGCCGGACAGGTAGATCGCCTTCAATCCGGCGCGGACCTGCTGGATCGCCTGGTTGCCGGTCAGGGCGCCGAGCGCCGCGACGTACGGCTCCGAATGCAGGAGGGACCACAGCCGCTCGGCACCGCGGCGCGCGAGCGTGTGCTCGATCCGGATCGAGCCGCGCAAGCGATCGACGTCGGCGCTCGAGTACGGGCGCGTGATGCCGGCGAAGCGCTCCGCGACCGGCGGCGGGATGCGGATCTGCGGAACGGCGGGCGCGTGGCCGTTCGTGCGGGAAGCGGGCGTGTTGTCGCGTGCGTCCATGTCGCGGTCTCCGGGAGTCAGTTCTCGAACGCGCAGAGCGAGCCGTAAGCCGCCAGCGTGAGGAACTCCATCGGCTCCTTGCCGCTGCACAGTTGATCGAACAGTTCGCGCGCCGCTCGATACCGGCCGCCCGCGAACTCGGCCAGGCCGACCTCCACCTGCACGCGCCGCATCTCCTCGGCGATCACCTGCTGCAGCCGCTCGCGCGTGACCGCATGGCCGTCGTCGAGGCGCGTGCCGTGGCGCATCCATTGCCACACCTGCGTGCGCGCGATCTCCGCCGTCGCGACGTCCTCCATCAGCCCGTAGAGCGGGACGCATCCGGTGCCCGAGAGCCACGCCTCGAGGTAGCGGATCGCGACGCGCACGTTCTTGCGGAGGCCGGACACGGTGCGATCGCCCGCCGGCACCGCGAGGAGATCGCCGGCGCGGACGTCGACGTCGTCGCGCGTGACGTGCAGTTGATGCGGACCGCTCATGCGCGACGTGAACGCGGCCCGCGCCGCCGACACGAGCCCCGGGTGCGCGACCCACGCCCCGTCGAATCCGTCGCCGACCTCGCGCGCCTTGTCCGCGCGCACGCTCGCGAGCGCCGCCTCGTTCACGGCCGGATCGTGGCGATTGGGGATCGACGCCGACATCCCGCCGATCGCGTGCGCGCCGCGCCGGTGGCACGTCTTCACCAGGAGCCGTGCATACGCGCGCAGGAACGGCTGCTCCATC
>CAZBOK010000361.1:0-4855 GCA_964493525.1 uncultured Phycisphaeraceae bacterium
CCTTCCAGTTCGCGAAGACGCCCTTCTCCTCCGCGATCTCGGTGTCGGCGTCCCATGCTTCCTGGCGGATGAACTCGCCGAGCTTGCGCGCGAGGTCGAGCGCCTCGTCGGAGTCGTACCGCACGCCGGTCTTGAACAGCAGGTCCGCCCAACCCATCACGCCGAGGCCGATCTTGCGATTGGCCCGGCACATCTCGTCGATCTCCTTCGTCGGGTAGTTGTTCGCCTCGACGACGTCGTCGAGGAAGCGCACCGACATGCGCACGGTCTTGCCGAGATCGTCGTAGTCGATCGTGCCGTCCTCGCGGACGAAGCGCGCGAGGTTGATCGAGCCGAGGTTGCACGCCTCGTAGGGGAGGAGCGGCTGCTCGCCGCACGGGTTCGTCGACGTCATCTCGCCGATCTGCGGCGTCTGGTTGAACTGGTTGACGCGGTCGATGAAGATCAGGCCCGGCTCGCCGGAGAGCCACGCCTTGTCGATGATGAGGTCGAACAGCTCGCCGACCGTCCAGTAGTTCCCGCGCTCCTCGGCGCCGATGTCGCGAGCGAACGCGTTGTAGTCGGGCGAGCTCGAGTCCTTCTTCAGGTACGCCTTGCGGTTCGTGTGCGGGTTCACGACGACGTGGAGCGCCGCCGGATCGCGCTTGTACTGGTCCATGAACCCGTCGGTCATGGTGACCGAGAGGTTGTAGTTCGTGACCTGCGAGAGGTCTTCCTTCACCTTGATGAAATCGACGATGTCGGGGTGATCGACGCGCATCGTCCCCATGTTCGCGCCGCGGCGGAACGCGCCCTGCTGGATCGCGTTCGTGACGCCGGAGAGCATGCGCAGGAACGAGAGCGGGCCCTCTGTCGTGCCGCCCGAGCTCTTCACGATCGAGCCTTTCGGACGCAGCTTCGAGAGATCGATGCCGGTGCCGCCGCCCGCGCGCTGGACGAGCGCGATCTGGCGCGCGGTCTCCATGATGTCGGGGATCGAGTCGTTGAGCGGGAGGACGAAGCAGGCGGAGAGCATGCCGAGCGGCCGGCCGGCGTTCATCATCGTCGGCGAGTTCGGGATGAACTTCATCGACCACATCATCTGGAAGAACGGGTCGGTCCACTTCGCGGGATCGCTCTCGACGGCGGCGACGTGGCGCGCGACGCGCTCGAACATCTGACGCGGCGTCTCGACGATGTTCCCGCCGTGGTCCTTCTTCAGGTACCGGTTCTCGAGGACGCGCACCGCGTTCTCGGAGAGCAGACCGCGCTCCTCATCCGAGTGACCGTTGCCGTTCACGAGATTCGCGACCCGATTCTTCACGTCCGCCTTCGTCACCATGCGCCCCTCCCGAGTGAGGCTTCGAACTGTTCCGATTGATCGTGAAACCGACTGACCGAGCGATGCATCCGACCGTCCACTGCGAGTCTTTGGCGGCGCGGGATGAGGGGGCGAGGATGCCGGCGTCGCGCGGATCGGCCGAGATCACGCGGACGGACGGAACGGACGCCTTCCAGGTCCTGGACCCTCTCACCCGAATCGGGCCGCCAAGAGCCCGAACCACTACCGATTGGTAGCGGGGGCGGAAGGGTAGACGACATCTTGTGGTCGGCAAGGGAAGTTTTCGTCCAATCTTTGGCAATCCCTAACTCTCTCCGGCGGCAAGAGAAGCGACGGGGGGGATCGAAACGAACCTCCAACAGTCGCGGAAACGCCTCCACGGCGGTGCGCGGCGCGCGAGCGCACGAATCGGGGATAGAGTGGCGCGGGCGAGTTCCGATGGCGGATCCGCGCTCGATCCTGCGCCGAGGCTCATGAAGCTCCCGATCTACATGGACAACCAGGCCACGACACCCGTCGACCCGCGGGTGTTGGATCGGATGCTGCCCTACCTGCGCGAGCGGTTCGGCAATCCGGCGAGCAAGAGCCATTCGTTCGGCTGGGAAGCGGCGGCCGCGGTGAAGCACGCGCGGGAACAGTGCGCGGCCGCGATCGGCGCCTCCGCGAACGAGATCGTCCTGACCGGCGGTTCGACGGAGTCGATCAATCTCGCGATCAAAGGCGTGATGCAGGCCTACGCGCCCGAGCGCGACCACCTGATCACCTGCGTGACCGAGCATCCCGCGACGCTCGACACCGCGCGCTTCCTCGCGACGCAGGGCTTCCGCGTGACGTTTCTCGACGTCGCCTCCGACGGCTCGATCGATCTCGCGGAGCTCGAGCGCGCGATCACGCCGAAGACGACGCTCGTAGCGCTGATGGCCGCGAACAACGAGATCGGCACGCGGCACCCGCTGGCGAAGATCGGAGCGATCGCGCGCGCGCACGGTGTGTTGTTCTTCAGCGATGCGACGCAGGGAGTCGGCAAGCTGCCGATCGACGTGAAGCGGGACGGCATCGACCTCCTCTGCTTCACCGCGCACAAGATGTACGGGCCCAAAGGGACCGGCGCGCTCTACGTGCGCGGCACCGATCCGCACGTCCGCGTGATCGCGCAGCAGCACGGCGGCGGACACGAGCACGGCATGCGTTCGGGGACGCTGAACGTTCCTGGCATCGTCGGGCTCGGCGCGGCAGTCGAGTTGTCGATGTCGCTGCTCGCGGAGGAGAGCGCCCGCCTCGTCGGCCTGCGCGAGCGACTCTTCCGACGCATCACCGGATCGCTCGACGAGGTCACGCTGAACGGTGCGCGCGAGTTCCGCCTCCCGGGCAACCTCAACCTGACGTTCGCGTGGGTGGATGGCGAAGCGCTGCTCGCCGATCTGAACGACGTCGCGCTGTCGTCCGGTTCCGCGTGCACCTCCGCGCAGCTCGAAGCCTCGCACGTGCTGAAGGCGGTGAAGCCGGAGGGCGAGCTGCGTCACGCGTCGATCCGCTTCGGGCTCGGTCGATTCACGACCGCGGAGGAGGTTGACTTCGTCGCGGACCGTGTCGTCGAATCGGTGAAGCGGCTGCGCGAGCTGTCGCCGCTGTACGAACTGCGCCGCGGGCGTGGCCCGTGAGGCGCGCGTGTGAACGAAGGGACGCGTGCTATAAACGCGACCCGATCACGGACGGAGTCGAGAGATGATCCAGGTCACCGAGCGCGCCGCGGAAGAAGTGAAGCGCATCATTCAGGAGCAGAGCCTGCCCGCGCAGACGTTCCTGCGCGTCGGCGTCACGGGGGGTGGCTGCTCGGGCTTCTCCTACAACCTGCAGTTCGACACGGAGAAGAAGGAGACCGACGCGTCGGCGGAGATCGGCGGCATCACGGTCGTCTGCGACGCGAAGTCGTTCCTCTACCTCGACGGCACCGCGATCGACTTCCAGGACGGCCTGAACGGCCGCGGCTTCACGTTCAAGAACCCGAACGCGACCAGCACCTGCGGCTGCGGCACGAGCTTCGGCGTCTGAGCTACCGGTCCCTCGCCGCGCCGACCGACACGACCTTCAACACCTGCCGCTCGTCGCGCACCGAGTCCTCGGGGCGTTTGTAGAAGGTCGACACCGCGCGTTCGTAGACGACTCCCGGGGCGAGATCGTTCGAGCGCGGCGGCTCGTCCACGAGCGATTGGATCACGCCGTAGGTGCCGCAGCCCGACACGCCGGCGGCGATCACCAGCATCACTTCCTCCGCCGTGCCGAGCGGACGCAGGCAGACGAAGCCGATCCCGGCATCCTGGCTCGACTCTTCACCCGCGCCGATCTTGAACGGCGCGACGATGCGCCCGGTCTGCGCGTCGACCACGCCGATCTCGCCGAACCCCTGCGCGCCGATCACGCTCCCCTTCAGACGTTCGTCGTCGGAGAGCAGATGGCGCGGCGCACCGGCGCGGCGGGGGCCGATGCCGAGGCCGCCGCGGTAGAGCGCCGTCAGCACCGTCTCACACGCGGGGTTCACCTTCGGCGAGCCGACGATCACCACGTTGCGCGTGCGAACGAGGTTCAGCACCTGCTTCTGCTCTTCCTCGCCGAACGCCGCGCGCGAAAAGAACAGCATCTCGTCGCGCACCTCCGCGTCGTGTCCGCGCAGGAAGCCGAGCAGCTTCGCCTGCGTCCGGAAGTCCCACAGGTCGACGGTGGTTCGCATCGGCTGGCCGGGCTTCTCGCCGCGCTTCGTCCGCGAAGAGTCCGCGATCTCGTGCGTCCCGAACACGAACGTGACCGATCGCCGCTTCGTGAACGGTTCGACGAAGTCCTGCTCCTCCTGCTGCAGCGAGAACAGCTCGTTCAGGTCGGTGATCTTCAGGCGCGCGGCGAGCCGCTCGATCGTGTCGCGGCGGATCTCGTTGAAGTGGTTGCCGATCAGCTTCTCGAGCGTGCTGCGAGCGATGCCCGATTCGCGCGCGAACTCGGTGTGATTGTGGCCGGACTTCCGGATCGCCCGGCCGACGTGAGAGATCAGACGCATCGCCACCCCCGCGCAGGTGGCGGCGGAGTGTACGGATCGCGTGCGGATCGAGGAAGATGAACGCGCATGGACGACAGCGAGTGCGACGTCGTGGTCCGCGGAGCCGGAGTCGCCGGACTCTCCGCGGCTTTGCATCTCGTCGAGTCGGCGCGCGGCGGCGCCGCACCGCGCGTCATCGTGGTCGACGACGATCGCGCCGAGGGCGGGCCGATCGCCGGGCCGACCGCGCTCCTGCCGACTCCGCAGCCCGACCCCGCCGCGCTCGCCGAGCGGTTCGCCCCCGCGGTTCGCGCCCGGCTCGAGCGGCTCGGCCGCGCGTCGCTCGATGCGATCGAGCGGTTCGCGTCGCGCTTCGACGACGCGTGCGGTTTTCGGCGCGTCCCGTGGATCCATCGCGCGCTCGGCTCGGGGCGCGCCGCCGATGAGTCGCCGGCGACGGCCGCGATCGTCGATCTCGATGCGTTCCACGCGCGGTTGCGCACGGC
>CAZBOK010000362.1:0-4816 GCA_964493525.1 uncultured Phycisphaeraceae bacterium
GCCCGACCAAGAGATCCAGTTCATGCCGTCGCGCGTCCTCCTGCAGGACTTCACCGGCGTGCCGGCGATCGTCGACCTCGCCGCGATGCGCGAAGCCGTCGCGCGCTGGAAAGGCGATCCGCGAAAGATCAACCCGCTGCTCCCCGCCGAGCTCGTGATCGATCACTCGGTGCAGGTCGACGCATTCGGCTCCGCGGCCGCGGAGGCGATCAACACCGAGCGCGAGTTCGCGCGCAACTCCGAGCGCTACGCGTTCCTGCGCTGGGGCCAGAAAGCGTTCTCCAACTTCCGCGTCGTGCCGCCGGACACCGGCATCGTCCATCAGGTCAACCTCGAGTTCCTCGCGCGCGTGGTGATGACCGGTCCTGGCAAGGACGGCCGCACGTTCGCGTACCCCGACACCGTCGTCGGCACCGATTCGCACACGACGATGATCAACGGGCTCGGCGTGCTCGGGTGGGGCGTCGGCGGGATCGAGGCGGAAGCCGCGATGCTCGGCCAACCGGTGTCGATGCTGTTGCCGCAGGTGATCGGGTTCCGGCTGAAAGGCCGGCTGCGCGAAGGCACCACAGCGACGGACCTCGTGCTCACCGTGACGCAGCAGCTCCGCAAGCACGGCGTGGTCGGCAAGTTCGTCGAGTTCTTCGGCCCCGGGCTCGCCGCGCTGCCGCTCGCCGACCGCGCGACGATCGCGAACATGGCGCCCGAATACGGCGCGACCTGCGGCATCTTCCCGATCGACGACGAGACGCTGCGCTTCCTGCGGCTCTCGGGGCGCGACGAAGCGCAGGTGAAGCTGGTCGAGGCGTACGCGAAGGAGCAAGGCTTCTTCCACGGCGCGAGCACTCCGGAAGCGCGTTACAGCGACACGCTCGAGCTCGACCTCGATCACGTGGAGCCGAGCCTCGCGGGCCCGAAGCGCCCGCAGGATCGCGTGCGGCTCCCCGACATGGCGAAGGTGTTCGCCGCAGCGCTCCCCGAGCTGAAGAAGGGCGGCGCACCGGGCGCGCGCGCGGAGATCACTCTCGACGGCAAGCCGGAGACGCTCGCGGACGGATCGGTGGTGATCGCGGCGATCACGAGCTGCACCAACACGTCGAACCCGTCGGTGATGGTCGCCGCGGGACTGCTCGCGAAGAAGGCGATCGAGCGCGGCCTCGACGTGAAGCCGTGGGTGAAGACGTCGATCGCGCCCGGGTCGCAAGTCGTGCGCGACTACCTGAAGGCGTCGGGGCTGCAGGACTCGCTCGATCGCCTGCGCTTCCAAATCGTCGGGTTCGGCTGCACCACGTGCATCGGCAACAGCGGACCGTTGCCGGAACCGGTGTCGCGCGGCATCCGCGACCAGAAGCTCGTGGTCGCCGCCGTGTTGTCCGGCAACCGCAACTTCGAAGGTCGCGTGCATCCCGACGTGCGCGCCAACTACCTCGCGTCGCCGCCGCTCGTCGTCGCTTACGCGATCGCGGGGCGCGCCGACATCGACCTCACGCGCGAGCCGCTCGGCGTCGGCAAGGACGGCCGTCCGGTGTTCTTGAAGGACGTGTGGCCGAGCCAGCAGGAAGTGACCGAGGTCTGCGACCGCGTGATCCGCAGCGAGATGTTCACGAAGAGCTACGCGGACGTCTTCCGCGGCAGCGGCCGCTGGCAGGATCTCCCGACGCCGGAAGGCGACCTCTACGCGTTCGATCCCGCGTCCACGTACGTGAAGCTGCCGCCGTTCTTCGTCGGCCTCGACAAGGCGCCGGGCAAGGTCTCGGACCTGCGCGCGGCGCGCGTCCTCGCCGTGTTCGGCGACAGCGTCACGACCGATCACATCTCGCCGGCCGGCGACATCGCGAAGGCGAGCCCCGCCGGCAAGTACCTCGTCGAGCTCGGCGTGCAGCCGGAGGACTTCAACTCGTACGGCGCACGGCGCGGTAACCACGAGGTGATGATGCGCGGCACGTTCGCGAACCCGCGCATCAAGAACGCGCTGGTCGGCGGCGAAGAGGGCGGCATCACGCTGCATCTGCCGGACGGCGAGAAGACGTCGATCTACGACGCGTCGATGCGATACCAGGCGGAGGGCGTCCCGCTCGTGATCCTCGCGGGCAAGGAGTACGGCACCGGTTCGTCGCGCGACTGGGCGGCGAAAGGGCCGGCGCTCCTCGGCGTGCGCGTCGTGATCGCCGAGAGCTTCGAGCGCATCCACCGCAGCAACCTGGTCGGTATGGGAATCGTGCCGCTGCAGTTCCTGTCCGGCGAGAGCGCGACGTCCCTCGGCCTCACGGGACGCGAGACGATCGACGTCCTCGGCCTCGAGCGCGGCGCGGCGGACGCGTTCAAGAGCTCGCGCGAAGTCGCGGTCCGCGCGCACGGCGAAGGCGGCGCCACCCGCGAGTTCCGCGCGCGCGTGCGGATCGACACGCCGAACGAAGTCGAGTACTGGAAGCACGGCGGCATCCTGAAGTACGTCCTGCGGCGCCTGGTCTGACACGAGCGGAGGCGCGGTCGAACTTGCGCGCGGCAGTCGACACCGAGCGACTCGCGGCGATCGTCGGCGCGGAGCACGTCCTCGGCTCCGCGGAGCAGACGTTCGCCTACGAGTGCGACGGGCTCACGCACCTGCGCGCGCGTCCGTCGTGCGTGGTCCTGCCGGGGTCGACCCGCGAAGTCGCCGAGGTCGTGAAGGTGCTCGCCGCGAGCGGCATCCCGTTCGTCGCGCGCGGCGCCGGCACCGGATTGTCGGGCGGCGCCCTGGCGTTCGACTCGGCGGTCGTGATCGAGACCGCGCGGATGAACCGGCTGCTGTCGATCGATCCGTACAACCGGCTCGCGCGCGTCGAGTGCGGGATCGCGAACGCGGCGGTCTCGCGCGCCGCCGCGCCGCACGGATTGTTCTACGCGCCCGACCCGTCGTCCCAGGTCGTGTGCACGATCGGCGGCAACATCGCGGAGAACTCGGGAGGCCCGCACTGCTTCAAGTACGGCGCGACCGCGCGCCACGTGCTCGCGGTGACGGCCGTACATCCGGACGGAACGATCGAGGAGTTCGGATCCCCGCTCGCCGAGCCGCCCGGCCTCGACCTGTGCGGACTCCTGGTCGGGTCGGAAGGCACCTGCGCCATCGTCACCGAGGCGACGTTGAAGCTGATGCCGCTGCCCGAGTCGGTGGAGACGCTGCTCGCCGCGTTCCGATCGGTCGAGGATGCATGCGAGGCGGTGCGCCGCATCGTCGCGCGCGGGCTCGAGCCCTCGGCGCTCGAGATCCTCGACCGGCTCACGATCGAAGCGGTGGAGCGCTCGGTGTTCGCCGCGGGATACTCGCGCGACGCGGGCGCGGTGCTGCTCGTCGAGTTCGATGGCGGCGCGGTCGAAGTCGCGCAGAACGCGATGGACGTGGAAGCGCTGTTCCGCGAGCTCGCGGCGCTGACGATCGAGCGCGCGCGCGACGCGACGCAGCGCGCGAAACTCTGGAAAGGGCGGAAGGGCGCGTTCGGCGCGATGGGGCGGCTCGCGCCCGACCTCTACGTGCAGGACGCGGTGGTCCCGCGCTCGAAGCTGCCCGAAGTCCTCGCGGAGGTCGTGCGGATCGGGCGCGAGCTCGACCTGCGGCTCGCGAACGTCTTCCACGCCGGCGACGGCAACCTGCATCCGAACGTGGCGTTCGACCGCCGTGACGCCGACGAAGCGCGGCGCGTGGTCGAAGCGGGCGCGCGGATCTTCGCCGCGTGCGTCGCGGCCGGAGGATCGCTGTCGGGTGAGCACGGCATCGGCGCGGAGAAGCGCGACTCGATGCACCTCGTGTTCACCGACGACGACCTCGCGAAGATGCGCGCGGTGCGCGACGCGTGGAACGGCGATTCGCTCCTGAACCCGCACAAGGTCCTGCCGACGACGCACGCCTGCGTGGAAGCGCGCGGCGCGTCGCTCGAGCCCGCCGCGTCGGGCGACGCGGAGCGTGCTCCGTGACCAGCGCCATCGAACGGCTCCTCGGAAGCGGGGGGGCGCGCCGGATCGGGCCGGGCGATCCGGACGCGCACGGTCTGATCGAGTCGGATGCGCTCGCCGTGCAGCCGCGCGACGCCGAGCAGTGCGCCGCGCTCCTGCGCGTCGCGGCGGAATCGGGGCTGCGCGTGTTCCCGATCGGCGGCGGGACGCACCTCGCAGCGTGCGCGCCGCCGGCGCACGTCGACGTGCTGCTCGACACGCGCGCGATGGCGGGGATCGTGGCGCACGACGCCGCCGACCAGACGATCGCCGTGCGCGCCGGGACGCCGCTCGCAGCGATCGACGCGGCCGCGCGCGCGGAGCGCCAGTTCCTTCCGGTCGACGCGCTCGACCGCGCCGCCACCGCAGGAGGCGTCGTCGCCGCGGCGGCGTGCGGGCCGCTCGCCGCCGGATACGGCCCGCCGAAGGACCGCCTCCTCGGCGCGCACGCGGCGCATCCCGATGGGACGGTCACGAAGTCGGGCGGGCGGCTGGTGAAGAACGTGACGGGATTCGACCTGCATCGCCTCTACCACGGCTCGCGCGGCGCGCTCGCGGTGCTGACCGAGGTGTGCTTCCGATTGGCGCCGATCCCGGAGCGCGACGCGACCCTGGTCGCGGGCTGTCCCGACCTCGCGGCGCTCGACCGATTCGTCGCCGCGTGGCGCGATCCGCGCGCCGGCGTGGCGGCCGTCGCGCACGTGGCGGCCGAGCGGTCCCTCCTTCCGGCGGACCTCGTCGCGGCGGCCGGCGGATCCGCGTTCGCGATCGCGCTGCGGTTCCACGGCCGCTCCGCCGCGCTCGACGTCGCGATCGCGCGCGCCCGCGGGCTCGCGGGGAGCGCGGC
>CAZBOK010000363.1:0-4803 GCA_964493525.1 uncultured Phycisphaeraceae bacterium
CCCCGCCGCTTCCGGATCGAGCGTGCCGACGACGACCGCCTTCGCGATCTGCAGCCCCGTGTCGTCGACCACGCGCCCGTGCAGCGCGGCTCCCGACGCGAGGACGAGGTCGACCTGCACCTCCGCGCCGGGCGTCGCCTCGAGAACGCGTTGCGCGTCGCCGCGGTCCGGCACGCGGCAGCTCACGACGAGGCGTCCCGCCGGCAACGCGGTCAAGCGGAACGTTCCCTCCGCGTCGGTTTCCGCGAACGACGATTCGCTGAACGTGCCGCCGCGACCGCCGCTCACCGACGCGCCGCCGACCGGCGCTCCGTCGGCAGTGCGCACCGTCCCCGTGACCACGACGCCGGGCCCGAGGACCGCGTTGACGCGAGCCGTCGCGCCGGCGTCGACGGCGACGCTCGTCACGAACGGGCTCGCGCCGCCCGCGCGCACGACGACCTTGTGCTCGCCCGGGGCGACGCCCGCGACCTCGAACGCGCCGTCCGCGCCCGACCACGCCCACCGCTCGAAGCGCGTCATCCCGCGCGACCCGTCGGCGAGCGCGTCGGACTTCGCGCCGTCGGCGTCGACGACGACGCGCGCACCGCCGACCGCCGCCCCGCTCGCGTCGACGACCGTGCCGGCGATCGCGCCGCCCGACCTGCCGAGCACGAGCTTCACCGCGCGCGCATCGCTACCGGTCGCGCTCACCACCGAGACGAGCGGCGACGGCGCGAACCCCGCGCGCCGCGCGCCGACGTGCAGCACGCCGACGAGGTGCTCGATCGTGAAGCGTCCGTCGGCGGCCGAGCGCGCGACGACGAAGTCCTCGGTCCACTGACCGTAGGTCGACAACGTCACGTCGGCGTCCCCCACCGGGAGACCGTGATCGTCGACCACCACGCCCGTCACCGTCAGTCCCTTCCCGAGCGAGATGTCGGCATGTGCGACCTCGCCGCGCCGCACCTCGACGATCTGCGACGGGCCGCGGTCGAGCGCGACGATCCATCGACCGGGCCGACAGTCCGCGAACCGTGCGGTGGCCGTCGAATCGGTCGAAACGCGCGTCGGTCGCGCGAACGGACCGTCGCCCGACGCGTCCTGCACGAGTCGCGCCGCCTGGACGACGACGGGCGCCGACAACGGCGGCTCCGCCGACACGACGACCTCGATGGTCCCGTTCTCGCTCGCGGCGTCGGCGCGCGGCTCGGCGCGCACCGCGTCGCGCGTGGGCGCCGCGCCCGGCGATTCGATCGCCGGCATGGAGGCCGCGTCGCGCAGGAGCGGCGGCGGGTTCGGCGACTCCGCGACCGTCGCGCGCGACGCGTCGTCCGGCGTTCGCGCCCGATCGACGACGCCGTAGACCGCGAGGCCGACCACCACGGCGAGGACGAGGGAAGACGCGACCTTCATGGGGAAGCTCATGGCGACGACTCCGGTGGACGTCACGGCGGCAAGGAGAGCGAGCGGCGAACCGTCGGCGCGCGCGGCGACCGGCGCAAGCAGCGCGCACCACGCGCGGCGATCGCCGTCGTGACGGCGGTCGAGGCGAGCGCGCAACAGCTCGAGGCCGCGCCGCTGCCGCGCATGCACCGTCTCGACCGGCACGCCCATGCGCAGCGCGACCTCGCGACGCGGCAGCTCCTCGAGGAACCGCAGGTACAGCGTCGTGCGCCACGGCTCGTCGAGCGCGAACACCGCGTCGACCAGCTCGCGGCGTGCGGTCTCGCGGCGCACCGCGTCGTCGATCGAGGGCGTCGCCTCCGGGCGCGCCGCCTCCTTCTCGCGCACCGCGCGGCGCGACTCGCGACGCAGCAGGCGCCACGCGACGCGGCGGACGACGCCCGCGAGCCACGCGCGCGGAGCGGCGACGCGCGCCGGGTCGGTCGCGATCGCGGCGAGCCACGTCTGCTGCACGACGTCGTCCGCACGCGCTTCGTCGCTGACGAGCCGCCGCGCGAGCCCGCGCACGAAACGCTCGTGAGCGAGGAGATCGGCGATCGACGGCGGAATGCGCTCGGGCTCTTGCATCGGGAACCATGCAGCACGTGCACGCGACGCGACGATCGGGTGCCGGGAAATCCGCGTCTATGATCGCGCCCCGGAGGCCCCATGCCGAATCCGTTCGTGATCCTGTTCGCGCTCGCGCTCCCGTCGCACGACGGCGCCGCTCCCGCGCCGCTCGCTCCCGCCGTGGACGCGGAAGTCGCCGCGGCGCTGCCGGAACTGGTCGCCGCGTACAAGGATCTGCATTCGAACCCGGAGCTCTCGATGCAGGAGACGCGCTCCGCCGCGAAGCTCGCGGAGCGGCTGCGCGGCCTCGGGTTCGACGTGACCGAGCACGTCGGCGAGACGGGCGTGGTCGGCGTGCTGGTGAACGGCGACGGGCCGACGGTCCTGATCCGCACCGATCTCGACGCGCTCCCGATCGCGGAAGAGACGGGCCTGCCGTACGCGAGCAAGGTCGTGAGCAAGACGCGCGAGGGCCGCGAGACGCAGGTGATGCACGCGTGCGGCCACGACGTGCATCAGACCGTCCTGTTCGGCACCTGCCGCGTCCTCGCGCACGCGAAGGATCGCTGGCACGGCACCGTGATCGCGATCGGCCAGCCCGCCGAGGAGACGGGTGAAGGCGCGAAGCGGATGCTCGAGGCCGGGCTGTTCGAGAAGTTCAAGAAGCCCGACTTCTGCATCGCGCTGCACGTCACGCCCGACCTGCCGACCGGCACCATCGGCGTGACGCCCGGCTTCGCGCTCGCGAACGTCGACTCGGTCGACATCACGATCCACGGCCGCGGCGGCCACGGGTCGCGGCCGGAAGCGGCCGTCGATCCGATCGTCATGGCCGCGCACGTGATCACCGCGCTGCAGACGATCGTCTCGCGCCGCGTCGATCCGCAGGACGCGGCCGTGGTCACCGTCGGTTCGATCCACGCCGGGACCAAGCACAACATCATCCCGGACCGCGCCGACCTGCAGATCACCGTGCGCACCTACAGCGATGCGACGCGCAAGCTCGTGCTCGACTCGCTGAAGTCGATCACCGTCGAGACGTGCCGCGCGCTCGGCGCGGAACAGGACCCCGAGGTGCGCGTCCGCGACGGCGAGTTCACGCCGGCGACCTACAACGATCCGGCGCTCGCGGACCGCGCCAGGCGCGCGTTCATCGCCGCGCTCGGCGCCGAGCACGTCGTCGACAAGAAGCCGGTGATGGGCGGCGAGGACTTCAGCCGCTACTCGCGCGACGGCGGGATGCCGGGCTTGCTGTTCTGGCTCGGCTCGCTGCCGCAGGCGCGCATCGATGCCGCGAGCCACGGCGGCGAACCGCTGCCGACCGCGCACTCCTCGAAGTACTTCCCGGATCCGGAGCCCACGATCTCGACCGGAGTGCGAGCGATGTCCGCGCTCGCGCTCGATCTGCTCGGAGGCAAGTGAACCGCTTCATCGCCGCGCTCGCGCTGCTCACGGGGATCCTCGCGTTCGCGCCCGCGGCGGTGGCGCAGTGCCAGAAGTGCGAGGGAAAGGGCGCGACGCCGTGCCAGGCGCACGGCGACGAAGGCGCGGAGCTCGAGAAGGACTGTCTGTACTGCTCGCGCGCCGCGTCGTGTCCGCAGTGCGGCGGCTCGCTCGAAGTCGATTGCGACAAGTGCGCGACCGCCGATGCGCGCCTCGCCGCGGTCCGCAAGGACAAGGCGGACTGGCGCAAGAAGATGCAGGAGCACTTCGACCGCATCGGCCACGAGTTCGAGATCGGCCAGAGCAAGCACTTCCTGTTGTTCTGGGCCGGCGGCCGCGCGACCATCGACAAGCGCCGCGTCTCCGAGCACCACGCGATGCACCTCTATCTCACGCGGCTCGAGTCGCTGTACGAGCAGTTCAAGGCCGCCACCGGAGCGACCGACGCGGACTTCCGCACCGTCTTCCAGGTGATGGTGTGGGAGCGACAGAAGGACCAGATCACCGCGGCCGGCCACTACACGGGACAGGACGCGCGCGGTACGACCGGCACCAAGCGGATGGGCGCGGTCGGCGTGTACACCGTGTGGCTCGACCCGAACCTGGTCGACAAGGACGAGAACGTCGAGTCCGACCTCTACCGCAACATCGTGCACAACGTCTCGCATCTGCTCCTCGCGAACGCGTGGAACGCGCGCTGGCCGGGCGAGAAGAAGTGCGGCGGCTGGGTCGACGAAGGCGTCGCTCACTGGTTCGAGGACAAGCTGTTCGGCCGCTGCACGAACTACTGCTGGCAGGAGGTCGACTCCGCCGTGCAGTACAAAGGCGGCCGCTGGCGCGCGCCGGTGATGAAGCTCGCGAACGATCCGAAGCGACCGCCCTTCGCGGACACCGCGTCGAAGGTGCTCTCCGGACTCACGAAGGAGGAGCACGCGCTCTCGTGGTCGTACTGCGACTTCCTGATCGGCAAGGATCCGAAAGCGTTCGGCGCGGTGTGCCGATCGATCAAGGAGGACAAGGGGTTTCGCGACGCGCTCAAGGCCGAGTTCGGCCTCACGCCGCTCACGTTCGACGAGGAGTGGAAGAAATACGTGCGCGCGAACTACGGCGTGAAATGACCGTGCTGCCGATCGCGGCGCCGCCGCGCTTGCCGAAGACGCCGATCCGGGGTTAGCTTCGTCCCGCCCGAACCGAATCCCGACGCTCCCGAATCGAGGCACTCCGATGTCCGACTCCGCCCAGCCGGCGCACGACGCCGCCGCTCCCGATCCCGCCATCGATCGCCGTTCGTTCCTCGGCAAGGCCGGGGCGGTCGCGGGACTCGCCGCTCTCGCGGGCGCGACGTCGCCCACCGCGGACGCCGCG
>CAZBOK010000364.1:0-4753 GCA_964493525.1 uncultured Phycisphaeraceae bacterium
CTGCGCGTGCTTCAGCGTGTTGCGGGTGAGGATGCCGACCCGCGCGCCGCGCGCGCGCAGCGCGTCGAGCAGCTCGACCGCGTGCGGCGCCGGCTCCGAGCGGTGCGCGATCTCGAGCTCCCACGCGTGGAGCTTGTCCCACAGCGGGCGCGCCTCCGGCTCCGGCAACGACGACAGGTGCTCGAGGATGCGCTGATCGCTGGTGAGGCCGAGGATGCGCTTGATCTCGGCGAAGTCATGGGCGGCCAGCGTGAGCGTGCCATCCATGTCGAAGATCCAGTGATCGCGGCGTCGGAGATCCATCGCACGCGGATGGTAGCGTCTCCGCATGACCGACATCCGCCTGGCGTCCGAGTCCGACCTCGCGGCGATCGTCGCGCTCCACGATCACTACGTCGAGACGAGCCCCGCCACGTTCGCGATCTACCCCGAGCCGATCGAGCAGTGGGCCGAGAGCTTCCGCAAGACGAGCGCGATGTACCCGTGGCTGGTCGCGAGCGACGCGGGCGCGTTGGTCGGCTTCGCGAAGGCGGCGCCGTGGCGGCCGCGCGACGCCTACGCATACACGGTCGAGGTCAGCGCGTACGTCGCGCCGGACCACCATCGCCGCGGCATCGGCGTGAAGCTGTACGACCGCCTCTTCGCGATCCTGCATGGTCAGGGGTACTACACCGCGATCGCCGCGGTCGTGATCCCGAACGCCGCGTCCGAACGCCTGCATGCAAAGGTGGGGATGCGCGCCGCCGGGACGATCGAGAACGCGGGCTGGAAGTTCGATCGCTGGCACTCGATCCGGCTGTACCAGCTCGAACTGCAGGACGTGCAGCAGACGCCGGGGCAGATCGTGAGCGTGGCGAGCGTCGCGGGATGAACGGGTGTTAGAGTCCGCGACCCCGCACCCGAAGTCGAGGCGATCAGGAGAGACCGCATGCACTCGAGACTGCGCCGGATCGGAACCCTGGCCGCGATCCTCTCGCTGCCGGTCGCGCTCGGCGGCGGCTGCACCCCGGCGTTCGATTTCCTGGTCTGCTTCGTCTCCGACCATCCGCTTCCGGGCACCGAGGCGGTGAAGGTGAAGACGAAGTGCGGCGCGTGGCCGTTCGCCCCCGGCGTCGCGTCGCCCGTCCTCTCGAAGAACGCATTCGTGATCAAGGGGACCGGCGCAAACGCGCGCTACGAGAGCGGCCCGCCGATCCTCGAGACCACCGAGTTCGAGGTGACGATGGACTTCGGCGTCGACGTCGACTCGAACATCGTCCAGGGCGAGACGCGCGGCTACCTGCGCTTCGAGGACGAAGAGGCGCCGCCTCACTTCATCGAGGTGTCGGCTTCGCCGAACGCGTCGAACGGGTACGACATCTCCGCGGTCAACGAAGTCGGGTCGCTCGGCCTCACGGTGCACGTCACGAACACACAGTTCGTGCGCTTGAAGATCGTGCGCGGCCCGGCGCAGTACTCCGCGTTCGTGACGCCGAGCGGCGGCTCGATCGTCGCCGTGGGCGCTCCGGTCAACATCCCGACGGGCGGGCTCCGGCTGCGCTTCGGCGCGGACGGCCTCGCGAAGGGCGCGCGCGTTTATTTCCACGAGCTGATCTTCAGCGCGTTCGGAGTCGGCGATGCGGTGCTCTCGCCCGCGTTCTCCAGCATCACGACGGCGTTCACGCAGGTCGCCATGATCAACAACGCGGTCGGCCTGAACGATTTCGCCACGGCCTCGACCGACCTCGGTTTGATGGTCGATGCGCTCTCGCTCGGCATCGACCTCATCGCGGCCGGCAAGGGCGACGGATCGATCGCGAAGCGCAACCAGCCGAAGCTCGCGCTCGCCGCGTTGAAGTCGGCGCGCAAGAGCGCGCGGCGCGCTCACGCGATCGCGGACAAGCTCGTCGCAGGGACCGGCGGCAGCGTGAAGGCTCTCGGGAAGCGCGTCACGTCCGCGTTCGAGCACATGATGCTCGCGTGCGTGAACCTCGCCGGCGCGAAGACGCAGGACGCGAAGGAAGTCGCCGACCACGTGCAGCTCCGCGGCTGACCCGCGCGCCGATCGAATTGCGAGACATCGCGGCCGGCACGCGCGGATCGTGCGGGTAGCGGCCGGGGGTGCGGTCTGCTCCAATCCGCGCCCCGGAGGAAGCTCGGAATGAAGATCCCGTTGCGTCGCATCGCGTCGTTCGTCGGCGTCGCCTCGTTGCCGTTCGCGCTCGGCGGCTGCGTCAACATCGTGTCGATCCTGATCTGCCTGCTCGCCGCCGCGAGAGTCGAGGAGTCGCAGCAGGTGGAGGTCGTGATCGAGTGCGGCGCGTTCTTCGACTGGACGACGTTTCATGCACTGCCCGGCACTGCGGACGGCGACACGCTGGCCGTGCGCGCCAAGCAGTACACGTCGGCGTTCTCGAGCGGTCCGACGATCTGGCACTCGGGCCCGATCACCGCGACGATCGACGTCACCGTCGATCGCGAGTCGGACCTCCTCACCGGTTACAACCGCCAGTTCCTGCGCATCGAAGATGACGCGAACCCCGGCCACTTCGCCGCGCTGTTCGCGACCGCCGGCCCGTCCGACGGGTTCACCGTCACGATGGAGAACGAGAGCGGCTTGCTCGACGGATCGATGTTCTTCGCGACCGCGGACGCGGTGCGGCTGATGATCGTGCGCGACGAGACCGGATACCACGGTTCCGCCGCGCCGATCGACGGCTCGTTCAGCGCGATCGACGACTGCGCGGACGCGGCCCCGAGCGCGCGCGTGCGCGTCCGCTTCGGCGCCGATCAGATGAGCCCGGGCGCACGGTTCGAGTTCCACCAGCTCGATCTTTCGGCCGACGCGTTCGGCGACGAGAACACCGCGCCGATCATCGACGAGCTCGGATCCGCGCTCGACGACCTGAACGCCGCGGCGCTCGAGGCGCAGAACGGGACGCCCGACTTCGTGAGCATCGCGGGCTCGATCGACAGCGCGAAAGGCACGCTCGGCCACGCGAAGGCGTTGATCGCGGCGGCGAAGAGGGACCACGACCTCGACAAGAGCAACCAGCCGAAGCTCGCGATCAAGGCGCTGAAGAAGGGGCTGAAGCGCGCGAAACAGGGCGAGTCGATCGCCGACCTGCTCGCCGACGGCAACGGCAGCGCGGCGAAGCTCGACAAGCGGATCTCCGACGCGACGCTGCAGGCGCAGCTCGCGCTCGCGAACCTCCTCGGCGTGAAGACGAAGAGCGCGCGCAAGATCGCGGAGCACATCGTCGTCGGTCCGTGAAATCGCCGCGAGGAATCGTCGTTCGGCGGAGCGCGACGATCCCCTGACGAGAGCGGGCGGCGCGGAGCTTCGCACAGGGGAACCCTCGGGAATGGAGATCACGATGCTTGTCATCGCTCGCACGGCCGCGTCGGCGTCGCTCTTCGCGTTGCTCTCCGCAGCGTCCGCCCGCGCGGCGAGCGCGGCCGAGGACGAGCGCTTCGTCGTCGATCTCTCCGCGCGGACGATCTCGGTGCGACACGACGGCGCGCTGTCTCCACTCGCCGGGATCGAGCCGATCCTCGGCGGGGAGGAAGGCGAGCGCGGCCGCTCCGCGATCCTCGAAGTGTTGCACGCGATCCCCGCGGACGAAGCGCTGCGCGTCGAGCCCGACCCGCGCGCCGCGCGGTCCGGCGCGGTCTACGTCTACCGCGCCGACGGCTCCTTGCTGAACGAGGCGCTGCTGCGCGAAGGCGTCGTCCACGCCGTCACCACCGAGCGCTACGCGAAGCGGCAGTTCTTCGTGTACGTCGAGCGGCAGGCGCGCGAGGACCACGCCGGGCTGTGGCGGATGTTCGAAGCAACCGCGGACGCCGAGCCGGACCTGCCGCGCGCCAAGCCTCCGCAGTTCAAGAAGCAGGTCTACCGCGTGTGGTTCGCGACCGATCGCAAGGCGACCGGCTCGTCCGCGCCGAACGACTTCTTCGGGCCCGATCGCGGCGACATCGGCAACGGCCTGACCTACGGCTCCTGCGAGGTGTCGATCCCGCCCGACCACCGCATGGGCGAGATGGAGCGGCCGGTCCACTTCATCCTGCACTTCGCGGAGGATCCCGATCGCCACGTGATGATCACGTCGCTCGCGCTCGCGCCGAAGGACGCGTTCTTCGCCGGCGTCGCGGCGGACGCGCAGGACTCGGCGGACGGCGCGGTGCTCGTGTTCATCCACGGCTACAACGTCGACTTCGCGGAGGCGGCGCGGCGCACGGGGCAGCTCGCTTACGACCTCTCGTTCGACGGCGTGCCGATCCTCTACTCGTGGCCGTCGCGCGGCGCGACGCTCGACTACATCTCCGACATCTCGAGCGCCGACTGGTCGGCGCAGCACCTGCACGATTTCCTGGTCGACGTCGCGCGCACCACCGGCGTGAAGACGATGCACGTCATCGCGCACAGCATGGGGAACCGCGCGCTGACCGCGGCGATGAAGAGCGGCTTCCCGACCCGCGCGGACGGCACGCCGATCAAGTTCAACGAGGTCGTGCTGACCGCCCCCGACATCGACGCGCAGATGTTCCGCGAGCAGATCGCGCCGGCGATCCGCGGCTGCGCCGACCGCATCACGCTGTACGGGTCATCTGCCGACCTCGCGCTGCGCGCGTCGAAGGAGGCGAGCCACTACCCGCGCGCGGGCGACGGCGGCGCGGACGTCGTCGTGGTCGACGGCATCGACACGATCGACGTCTCCGCGCTCGACTCGAGCTTCCTCGGCCACTCGTACTTCGGCGAGAGCACGACGGT
>CAZBOK010000365.1:0-4750 GCA_964493525.1 uncultured Phycisphaeraceae bacterium
TCGACTTCAGGATGTGGCGGTAGTAGCCGGCCTCGTCGTTGTCCACGCGGCCGAACCGCTTCACGTCGTAGACGATGATCGTGGAGAATGGGCAGCCGCGAGCTTGCGCGGCTGCGATCAGCTCCAGGAACGCGCGACGTTGCACGGACGTCGTCCCGCTGATCGCGTCGTCGACGTAGAAGGTCAACATCTTGAGTTCGCGAGTGGCTGCGTACTGCTCGATCGCGCGTTTCTGATCCGGGATCGACTGTTCTTGCCGATCGGTCGAGCGGCGCACGTAACCGACGGCGGCGTTCTTCGCGCGCGCGGGCACTCGGCGATCGATGAGGGGGGCGAGGTTGGGCATGCAGGTCCTCCGGCAAGTGGGCGGACCGCATGGACGCTCTCTTGAAGCCGCTCATCAAGCGGATTCGACGCGAAAACCGGCATCGACACAGATGCGGATCTCGATCCCTCAGACTGAATTGATTTGCGATCGGCGCGCGACTGGTGATCGCCCGATTCGCGGGCGCCGCTGCCCCGTTCCTCGTCCGCGGCGAGGCGCGCGCGCGTCGTCCGTCGCCTTAGGACGACCCGCGGGCCAAGTCACCAATACCGCGCCGGTCCAAAGAGACCGCCTTCGAGGATGAAGATGCCCGGCTGCGGAACCCGGCTCGCCTCGATCGCCATCTCGAGCGCATCCGGTCCGTCATCGTGCGCGGCCTTGGGGAACTGGCGCAGCTGATCGATCAAGACGTGGTGGCGGTGCGAGAACCGCAACCGTCCCGACGTGATCAACGGCTCGAGCGACTGAATGCGCCCGAGCTTGTCGGAAGTGTGGTTCACCGAGTGCACCGAGAACGACAACTTCGCCGCGCTCGCCGCCGCCTTCAGCTCGGTCGCGAGGAAGTCCTGGAACTGGTTCACCTCGATCGCGAACCGGCGGAACTTCCGGATCCGGTGGTACTCCAAGATCGTCTCGATGATCGCGCGCGGCTTGCGCTTCTGGATGTCGGCGTCGAGCACGTAGTAGGTGGACGTCTCCGTGTGAAAGAGGATCGACAGGATCGCGGTGTCGTCCGCCAAGCGACCCGCACGCCCAAGGCTCGGATCGCACGCTCCGAAGATTTGTGCGTTCTTGCCGAGGTCGGCGAGGAGGTCATCTTGCGACTTGTAGCGATCGTCCCAGAACGCCAAGTCCTCCGCGCGGAAGTAGCACGTGGACGGATCGACCGGCTCGTTCTGCTTCTCTGAGTCAAAGCTCGCCCGTCCCTCGCGCACGCGGATCTCCATCAAGTCGCGGTACGACTCGCGCTCGGGCCAGAGCACGTCGGTCCCTTCCAGCATTTCTGCCTGATGCTCGGTGAAGTAGCGCTCGGCTTCCTTGGGACCGGTGTGGCCGTCCCGGTCCGCTCGTGCCGCGTAGAGGCTCTCCCATTCCTCCCAGAGCTCACGACGCTCCGAGAACGACAACACCGCCTGGTAGCGCCGCGCGGTCCACCCGGGAAAATCCTTCGTGCCGGATCCCTCGCCGACCAAGCGGGACAAGAGCGAGTCGTAGTGCAGGATCGTGCCCACGACGATCACGTTCGTCGTGTTCATGACGCCCGCCTTCAAGAGCGATTTTTCGAACCACTCGCGCTTGTTCTCGCGTTGCTCGGCGGACGCGACTTCCGCTTCGTTCTCGATGTCGTCGAGGATGATCAACGTGGGGCGGTGCTCGCGGTGTTTGCGGCCGCGGATCTTCTGTCCGGCGCCGAGCGCCATCACCTTCACGCCGTTCCGCGTGATGATCTCGCGCTTCCGCCAACGCTGGGGCGGCGGGGTCTTGGTCAGAGGTTCGGCGACTTCGGGGAAGTCGGAGAAGAGGCGGTCGTTCGATTCGAGCTCGTGCTTCACCGTGCTGAGCAGATCCTCGGCTTGGTCGCCCGTGTTCGACACGAGCACGATGAACGGATCGGTCTTGTGGCAGATGGAGAACAGGACGTGGGCGAGCGTCACGACCGTCGTCTTCGCATGCCCGCGCGGCGCGGCGATCGCCAAGCGTGCCGGGCGCACATGAACAGATTCATGCAACAGCGCGAACATCTCGCGGTGCATCCGCGAGGGGGCCAACCGGACGTGGTGGGGCAGGTACGCCCGCGCGAACACCTCATGGGAGCGCCGACTCAGCTCGCGGCGCGCCGCCGCGATCGATGAGAGCGCCATCACGCACCTCCCGCCGCGTCCTGTCGCGTGAGCGCAGTGGGCAACGCGAGCGGCGGCGTCTCGACGTGCAACCGGGCAAGTTGCGCCTTCACCGCGCCATCGCCACCAAGGCCGGCTTCTGCCGTGATCGACTCGAGCTCGGTGAGCTCGCGCATGTGGGTCTCGTGATCGAGGCGATGCGTGATGTCTGCTTGCAGTTGCTGAATCGCACTCGGCAAGAAGCCCAGGCGTTGCAGGGTCTCGACGAGTTGACGCTTCACTTCCCAGCACGCCTTCTCCGCCTCGACTTGCGTTGCATGCGGGCACTCGCGGTCGCGCGCCGTGCGGCGCAAGCGCGCGATCGCGGTCTCCGCTTCGTGAAAGAGGTCGCCCACGACGCGCTCGACAAGTTTGGGGTCTTGCGTGACCGCTCGCTCTTCGCGGATCTCGGCAAGGTCGCGCCGAATGGTGCGCAACGACACCTTGAACATCTCCGCGATCGCGGCCGCGCTGTGCCCGTCGCCATGAAGATGCTCGACGCAGGCGCGGCGGGCTTCCGACGCGACGCTGCTTGCAGCAAGCTCGCCGCTTTGAAGCCGGCGGATCAGGGAGATGGGGGAGACTTCTTCGGGGTTCATCGCGCGGTCTCCGCGATCGAGAACCGCCTCATGAGTTTCTTGTCTGCGCTCTCGCCGACGAGCGCGAGGTAGCGCCGCACGATCACGTCGCAGTACTTCGGCTCGATCTCGAGTCCGAACCCGCGCCGGCCGGTGCGTGCGGCCGCGATCAGCGTGGTGCCGCTGCCGAGAAACGGGTCGAGCACGATCTCGCCGGTGCGCGACGAGTTGCGGAGCGCGCGCTCGGCAAGTTGCAGTGCCTTCTGGGTGGGGTGCTGGTAGGCGGCGGTCGGGTCGCGATGGATCGACCACAGCGTGGTCTCGTTCTTCGGGCCGAAGAAGCGGCGCTTCGCGCCGAGCTTGTGACCGTAGAGCGCAAACTCGGTTTGCTCGTTGTAGTCGCCAAAGCCGAGGGCAAAACTCTCCTTCGCCCAGGTCAGAACGCAGGAAGGACGCAGCTCCACCTCGCGCAGGGAATCGTGCAGGAGGCCGAAGCACGCGTGGCCGTGCCAGATGTAGAAGGAACTGCCCGGATCGAGAGAGTCGGCGGCGGATCGTGCGAAGCGCCGAAACCAGTTCGCGTACTTCGAAGGCGACATCGAGTCCGAGCGGATCGCCGACCAGCGGCGCTTCGGGGTCGCGCGCTTCGGTGCTGTGGGGCGCTGCCGGGAGTCGTACGAAACGTTATAGGGCGGGTCGCAGAAGAGAAGCCGTGCGGACTCTTTCCCGAGCAGCGCGCGGTAGGCGAGGGGATCGGTGGCGTCGGCGCACAGGACGCGGTGGGGGCCGAGGGCTAGCAGTTCGCCCGGTTGTGTGATTGCGGGGCGATCGGGGTCGAGGGCGGCGTCCGGATCGAAGGACTCGGGTTCGTCGGAAGACGGGCCGCGCACCTCTTCGAGGAGTTCGCCGAGGTCGTTGGCATCGAAGCCAGTGACCTCAAGGTCGATGTCGGGCAGCTGCGCGATCTCTTCGAGCACGATCGCGAGCTTCTTGTCGTCCCAGTCGCCGGCGATCTTGTTCAGCGCGACGTTGAGCGCCTTCTCCTTCTCCAGCGGAAGGTCGACGACGCTGACTTCCACGTCGGTCGCCCCCTTCGCGAGCAGGATCTGAAAGCGCTGGTGGCCGCCGACCAAGTGGCCGGTGCGGCGGTTCCAGATGAGCGGCTCCACGCAGCCGAACTCGTCCATGCTGCGCAGGAGCCGCTGGTACTCCGCGTGCTCGGGGCGGAGTTCTTTTCGGGGGTTGTAGGGCGCCGGTTGGATGCAGCGGATCGAAACGCGTCGAACGACCATCGCGGGGCTCCGAGACGTGATTGTCTGCGGGCGCCTTGTAACGTTGGTCGAAGGGGTTGTGCCGCCGATGAGGCGGAAGCGATCCGGAAGGCCTCCGGAAGGCGACGCTCCTAGTTACTTTTGCTCCGACACTTCCGCCGGCGGTGCATCCGGCCGGTAGTAGCCCTGTTGCCCCTCGGAGATGATGATGCGGCCGGTCTTCCGAATGCTCTCGATCGACTTGCCGATGCTGTCTTCACTGCGTCGCAGCTTCTTGGCAAGGTGTTTTCGCATCAGCTTCTTCCCCTGAAGCGCGTCCCATACCTTCTGTGCGTGGGGCGTCAGTGTTGGAGGCGGTCGCCCGGCGCTCGCGAGTCGACCGAGGTCGAGAAGCACGCTGCGAAACCAATCGACGATCGCCGCCGGTCGGCAGAACCGAACCATCGCTTCCTTGGGCTGCGAGTAGTCGATGGGATCAAACTGCACTTCGTAGGCCCAGAGGAGCTGTCGGAACCCCTCTGCGAGATCGCGCACGGCGTCCTCCCATCGGAGGAAATCCGGTTGACCCCGAGCCCATGCAACGACGCGGGTCGCGCACTCTTCGAACCGGGGTTCGTTCCGCCTAGAGATCTCCCGCCGAACGACGGAAGATTCGTCCACGCCGTTCGCCGCCCGTTGGCCGGACGCGTTCGCGAG
>CAZBOK010000366.1:0-4700 GCA_964493525.1 uncultured Phycisphaeraceae bacterium
CCGCTCGTCGCGCTCGACGCCCTCGGTCTGCCGTTCCGCGACGGATCGTTCGATGCGGTGACCGTCGGATTCGGCGTCCGGAACTGGGGCGATCGGCCGCGCGGGTTCGCCGACGTGCGACGGGTGCTCCGGCCCGGCGGCCGGTTCGCGATCCTCGAATTCACTCCGGCGCCGCCGGGCGTGTTCGGCCGCCTGTACCGTTTCTACTCGCGCCACGTGCTGCCCCGCGTCGCGAGCGTGATCACGCGGGATCCGTCCGCGTACCGGTATCTCCCCGCCAGCGTCGAGACGTTCCCGGCCGCGCGCGAGCTGGCCGGAGAGCTCGAGGCGGCCGGATTCCGCGTGCGCTCGGTCGCCTCGCTCGCGTTCGGCACGGTCGCGCTGCACCTGGCGGATCGCCCCGCGTGACGCGGCGCCCGATCGACTTCGGCGACTACCTGGTCGCGACGCGTCGCGTGTCCGTGTCGCTGACGCTGATCTTCCCGCTGTTCGTGCTGCACGAGCTGCTCGTTCGATTCGCACCCGGCGCCGAACGCCACGTCCTGGGAGCGGCGCTCGCGCGCTACTGCCCGCCGGGCGAAGCGGCGGAGATCACGCTCGAGGTCCTCGCCGCGACGCTGATCGCGTTCGCGATCGCCGACGTCGTGCGCGAGAAGATCCCGGTGCATCGTCTCGCCATCCCGTTCTTCCTCGAATGCACGGTTCTGGCGCTCCTGCTCGGGCCGTTGCTCGAATTCCTCAGCGCGCCGCTCGCACTCGCCGCCGACCACGGCGCGCGACCGCTGCGCACGGAGCTCGTGCTGTCGCTCGGCGCCGGGCTGTACGAGGAGCTCCTGTTCCGACTCGGACTGCTCGGCGGCCTGCACTACGTCGGGGTCCGCGGCCTCGGGCTGAAGCCCGCCGGCTCGTTCGTCGTCGCGCTGATCGTGTCCTCGATCGCGTTCACGCTCTTCCATCACGTCGGCGCGTGGGGAGAGCCGCTCGAGACGCGCGCGCTCTGGTACCGCGGGGCCGCCGGTATACTCCTCGGCCTCGTGTTCCTGGGCCGTGGATTGGGGGTCGTGGTGTACCTCCACGCGCTCTACGACGTCCTGAACGACCTCCGCTCGGCACTCTTCTCCACGTGAATCCCGTGCGCATCGTGACCGCGATCACCGGCGCCAGCGGCGCGCTCTACGGCGTGCGCTTCGTCGTTCGCGCCGCGGAGCTCGGCGCCGACGTCGACCTCCTGGTTTCGACGACCGGCGTGCGCGTCGTGAAGGAGGAGCTCGGCTTCGACGCCGACCCGACGCGCGGCGAGTTCCGCGAGCGGCTCGGAGCGCACGCCGCGCGCGTGCGGCGGATTCCCGTCGCGGACCTCGGCGCCGACATCGCGTCCGGCAGCGTCCCGGTCTCCGGCATGGCGATCATCCCGTGCTCGATGGGGTGCGCGGGCCGGATCGCGGCCGGGACGTCGGGCTCGCTGGTCGAACGTGCCGCCGACGTCACGCTGAAGGAGCGCCGCCCACTGGTGATCGTGCCGCGCGAAACGCCGTTCAACCGGATCCACCTGGCGAACCTGCTCGCGCTCGCGGACGCCGGGGCGACGATCGTCCCCGCGATGCCGGCGTTCTATGCGCGGCCCACGACCATCGACGACCTGGTCGACACGGTCGTCGACCGCGCGCTCGCCACGTTCTTCGGCCCCGACGCGGTCCGCTCGCGGTGGGATCCGCGGAGCCCGGCGCGATGACGACCCGCAGCACGACCGCTCCCGGCGCGCTCGAACGCGCGCGGCGCTACCTCGAGCTCGTCCGCTTCTCCCACACGCTGTTCGCGCTGCCGTTCGCATTGATGGCGCTGTTCCTCGCGACGCGCGGAGATTGGCCCGCTCCGAAGACGACCGGGCTCATCCTCTTGTGCATGGTCGCCGCGCGAACGACGGCGATGGCCTACAACCGCCTGATCGACCGCGACGTCGACGCCCAGAACCCGCGCACCGCGACGCGACATCTGCCGGCCGGGACGCTGCGCGTGATGGAAGTCGCCGCGCTCACGGTCGCGTGCGCCGTCGTGTTCGTCGCCGGCGCCTGGTTGCTGAACCCGTGGGCGTTCCGGCTCGCGCTGCCGGTGCTGGCCGTGCTCCTGTTCTATTCGCACACCAAGCGCTTCACGTCGCTGTGCCACCTCGTCCTCGGAGTCGCGCTCGGCCTGGCGCCGCTCGGCGTGTGGATCGCCGTGCGCGGCGAATTCGATTCCTCGCTCGTGATTCCCGCCGTCCTCGGAGCCGCGGTGATGGCGTGGGTCGCTGGGTTCGACGTGATCTACGCGTGCCAGGATCGCGACTTCGACCGCGGGCACGGGCTGCACTCGCTGCCCGCGCGGCTCGGCATCGCGCGCGCACTGATCGTCTCGCGCGTGCTGCACGTGGCGATGATCGTCCTGCTGCTCGTGCTCGCGCGCGTCGCGCACCTCGGAGCGATCTACCTCGCGGGCGTCGCGGTCACGGCGCTGCTCCTCGCGTGGGAGCATCGACTCGTGCGCGCGGACGATCTCTCGCGCGTGAACGTCGCGTTCTTCACCGCGAACGGTTGCGTGAGTCTCGTTCTCGCGGCGTGCACGATCGCGGAGTCGCTCACGTGAGTCCGGCGCGGCGCGGCAGCAAGGCGACGGCGGACGGGGCGCCGGAGCATCCGTTCGCGGACGGGATTCCCGCCGTGGTCGCGCTCGCGGGCGACGAAGAGCTGACGAAGGACCGCTGGTTCGCGGAGCTGATCGCCGCGGCCGGCAAGTCCGCGAGCGTGATCGAGTGGTCCGACCCGACCGACAGCGCGGGGAAGGAACTGCAGCGGCTCTTGTCCGACCTGCGCTCGCGCCCGCTGTTCGGCGGCTGCAAGGTGATCGTGGTGCGCGACGGCGACGCGCTGGTGAAGCGGCACGGGAACGATCTCGCCGCGGCGTGCGAGATCACGAACGGGAACCACCTCGTGCTGCGCATGCGCACGATCGACGGGCGCACCGAGCTCGCGAAGAAACTCGGTGCGATCGGCGGGCTCCTGCGCTGCCAGCGTCCCGAAGCGAACCCGGGCGAGATCGAAGGCGGTCTCCCCGACGACTCGCCGCTGGTCGCGACGGCGCTCGCGGAGGCGGCGCGCCGCGGGATCACCATCGATCGCGCGGCGGTGCGCGAGCTGCTCGGCCGCACCGGCAACGACCTGCTGCTCGTGTCGGTCGAGATCGACAAGCTGTCGCTCGCGTTCGCCGACCGCGCCGCTCCGCTGCGCATCGAAGCGGACGACGTCCGCGCGCTGGTCCCGCGCAGCGCCGCGTACGACCAGTTCCAACTGGTGCAGGCGGTCCTGAACGGGCGCGCAGGCGAAGCCGTGACGCGCATCCGCGGGGTGCTGCGACACGGGACGCTCGATCGCCGCGGCAAGCGCGTCACCGATCCGTCGGCGATCTCGCTCAGCTTGATCGCGCTGCTCACCGCCCGGATCTCGCTCCTGTTGCGCTATCGCGCGGCGTCCGCACGCGGGCTCGCGGGCCCCGAGCTGCAGCAGGAGCTCGGCGTGAAGAACCCGGGGCAGCTCTGGTTCCTCGCCAAGGAGACCGGGCTGCCGATCCTGAAGAGCGGCGCCGACGCCGTGCGCGCGCTCACCGACGCCGACCGCGACCTGAAGAGCGGGCGCCCGGCGGAGCACGTGCTCGAGTCGATGGTGCTGCGCCTGTGCCGCGCTCAATCGGCGCGCGGCGCCGCGCGTCCTCCGGCGGTCGAGCTGCGGGGACGCCCGTGATCCGCCCGCTCGCGAAGGACGTGGTCGAGCGCATCGCGGCCGGCGAGGTCATCGAGCGCCCGGCGAGCGTCCTGAAGGAGCTGATCGAGAACGCGCTCGACGCGGACGCGAAGCGCATCGACGTCGCGATCGAGCGCGGCGGTCGCCAACTGTTGCGAGTGACGGACGACGGCGCGGGGATCGCGGCGGCCGACCTCCCGCTGGCGTTCGCGCCGCACGCGACGTCCAAACTGACGGCGCTCGGCGACCTCGACGCGATCGCGTCCTATGGATTCCGCGGCGAAGCGCTCGCGAGCATCGGCGCCGTCTCTCGCGCGCGCATCGTCTCGCGCACCGCGAACGCAGATGGTCACGAAGTGACGTGCGAAGGCGGAGCGATCGCGCCGGTCCGGCCGGCCGGTACGCCGCCCGGCACGACGGTGGAGGTGCGCAACCTGTTCTTCAACGTCCCGGCGCGCGCGCGCTTCTTGAAGAGCGACGTGGCGGAGGGGAGCCGTTGCCTGGACGTCGTGGTGCGGTTCGCGACGATTTGCGCGGGCGTCGGTTTTCGCGCCACCGTGGACGGCCGCGTCGCGTTCGAGGTCGAGGCGCGCGCCGATCGACGCGAGCGCGTCGGCGCGGCGTGGGGGAGAGATCTCGCCGCGCGGTTCATCGGCGCCAGCGGGTCGCGCGAAGGGATCCGCGTCACCGCGCTGCTCGGGCCGCCCGACCTCGCCAAGGGATCGGCGGTCCATCAATCACTGTTCGTGAACGGCCGCTTCGTAAAGGACGGCACCCTGCGTTCGGCGGTGCTGCGTGCGTATCGCGAGTTCCTCGCCCCGCAGCTTCAGCCGCAGTTCCTCGTCGAGGTCGATCTCGATCCGGCGCAGGTCGACGTCAACGTGCATCCGGCGAAGACCGAAGTCCGCTTCCGCGATTCCGCGAGCG
>CAZBOK010000367.1:0-4658 GCA_964493525.1 uncultured Phycisphaeraceae bacterium
CCCGCCGCTCGCGCCGTGACGGTTCACCGACCCGCTCAGCTCCTTGATCACGTAGTCGCCGAACTTGTCGGGCTTGCCCGAGACGCTGAACGACGCGTTGCCGATGCCTTCGGCGAAATTGCCGATCTGCGCGCCGCCGAACACGCGTTTCTTCGCGCCGGCGTCCTCCGCGGATTCGAACCCGTGAAAGACCATCGCTTCCTGCACGAACGTGGCGACGAACCCGGTGCCGGACGAGCTCGTGTCCTTCATCTCGACGAGGATGGTCCGCGAACCCGGGGCGACGTCGAGGAAGATCGACTCCTTCTCCACCTTGGCGGAGTCGTTCGGGTTCGCGCGCAGGCCGCTCAGCTTCGCCTTGAAGCGGTGCGGCACGAACGCGAGGCCGAACGGCGAGTCGAGATGACCGGAGCCGAACTGCGTGATCTTGTTGCCGGTGACCGGATCGAACTCGAACACCTCGTCGGTGGTGCCGCTCGCGGTCACGAACAAGTTCCCGTTCGGGCCGAACGCGAGGCCGGCGGGGCGATCGATGCCGGTGCCGTTGCCGATGTCGTTCACCTTCACTCCGGACGCGGAGAACACGAACACGTGATCGTTATCGAACGCGGCGCTGATGAACGCGGTGGACATCGCGACGAAGAGCTGCCCGTTCGGACCGAACGCGAGCGCGCGCGGCTGGTCGAGGTTGTTCCCCGTCGTGAAGTTGCGCACCGCTTTGCCGCTGATGTCGAACTCGAACACCTTCCCGGCGTCCTCGTCGCACGTGTAGAGCGAGCCGTCCGGGCTGAGCGCGAGGCCGGTGGCGTTCGTCATGCCGCTGAGCGTGAACTTCGACTGGAACGACCACGCCCCGGCGAGGTGACGGTAGCGCATGATCTCGACCGTCGCGTTCGAGACGACGAAGAGGTCACCGCCCGGACCGAAGACGAGCCCGTTCGCGGCACTCAACCCGCCGCCGGTGATCGTGTCGACGAGCGTGCCGCTCTCGTCGAGGATGCGCACGCCGGTTCCCGAGCAGAGGTAGAGCAGGTTGCCGGGGCCGAACGCGACGAACGTTCCGGGGTTGCCCGTGAAGCTGCCCGCGGACGCGTAGCCCGGGTTCGCGACCGTCGGCTCGAACTTCTCGACGGACGTGCCCGCGCTCGATTGGACGTAGAGCTGGTTCGCCGTGAATCCGGCGCCCTGCGCGTTCAGCGCGAGCGCGGGGACGAGAGCACACACCGCGAGCGACCACCGCATCTTCTTCTCCTCCGTTCGATCCGTCGCGAGAACCGCGCCGGGAGGAACGGAGTCTACCGGCGATCGCCGCCGATGGCGGGCGCGATCACTTGACGCCGGCCGCCACGTCGCCCGCCTTCGCCTCGCCGTCCTCGAGGCGGACGCGCAGGAGCGTGCCCTCTCCTTCGATCACTGTCCCGTGGCCGACGGCGTTCGAATCGCGCAGGATCTCGATGCGTCGCGCACGCAGCTCCGTCGCCGCGCCCTCGCGCTTCGCGCGGAAGAAGACCTCGCGCGTCGTCGGATCGAAGCCGATGACGTCGCCGAGCGTGCGATCCTCGCCGACGTCCTCCGGCGCGACGATCGTCGCCCGCAACAGCACGTCGACATTCTGCACCTTGTCCTTGTCGCGGATCGTGAGTCCGGAGATCCGCAGCGCCGGCAGGTCGAGCGTGAGCCGTGCGTCGGGGCATGCCCAATGCAGGTTTTCCACCACGGGCCGATCGATCGTCACGTCGCGCTTCAGGTCCGCGATCGTCTCGGTCACCTGCTCGATGCGCTGCACCTTCGAGAGGTTCAGGCTGACCTCGAGATGCACGTCGCGGCCGACGATCGTCGGCGTGAGCTCGAGCGCGATGCCCTCGAGCAGTGTCGCGATCTCCGGGCTCGCGATCTTCTGATCGCGCACGAGTGCGACGTCCCAGCGCTCGAGGTACGAGATCTGATTCGTGACCTGGATCTGCGCGCGCTGCTGACCGAACGTCGTGATCTTCGGCGCGCAGACGACCTCGAAGTCCTGCAGCCGGCGCCGGTCCGCCACGTCGAGGTCGAACTCGCGAGTCGAAAGGAGATCGAGCTTCACCTCGCCCGCCGGCCTGGCCTCGCCGTCGCCGGAGCGCGTCATCACCACGCTCTCGATCATCACGAGGCGTCGATTGTCGGACACGTAGCTGTCGAGGAAGCGCTCGGCCTCCGTCACGATCTCCCGCTTCCCGGTCAGCTCCACGCGCACTTCGGCGGAGTAGGACGGGGCCGCCGTGCCGTCGCGGCGCGTGAGCGTCGTCATCGGATCGATGCGCTCGAGCAGCGGGAAGCGCTTCTTCAGCTCCTCGCAGAGCCAGCGCGTCGAGGGCAATCCGCCGTCGAACTCGACCTTGCCGTCCTCGGGCACCGGTTGCGCGTCCTTCGTCGCGAGCACGTACACGAGCCGCGCGTTCTCTCCGACCGACGAGAGTTCGCGGCGGCCGGCGCCGTTGAACGCCCACCACGAGAGGGTGCCGCGCGGAGCCTGGTTCATGTCGTCGGCCGTGGCGATCGTGATCGGCGCCCCGTCCTGCCCGGGAACGACGCGCGCCGTGCCGTCGACGCGAATCGTCTCCTGCGCGGTAGCGGCGTTGGCCGCGAGGATCGAACACAGGACGATCGCCATGCGGATGCGGTTCATCGGTCTCTCCTTCAACGCGCGGAGCGCGTCGGGTGAATCGTGTTGCTGCGCTCGAGGCGCGAGGTGATCGGGCGGCCGTCGATCCACTCGATGCGCGTGACGGTCAGCGAGTGGGGGAACGACGCGGCGATCTCGGGGAGCTTCGGCACCTCGGTCGGCGGCGGCGCGGACGACCAGAACATGATGAGTGCGGCGGCCACGAGCGCGGCGGCGGCGACTTCGTGCCGGCGCGGCCGGGCGCGGATCGACAGGGACGGCAACGGCGCCGCGCGCGGATCGGGAGCGGTCGAGAGCGCGAACACTTCGGGGAACGCGCGGCGGCAGAATCCGCACGATGCGAAGTGCGCGCGCAGCTCGCCGTGATCGACGCGCGCGTCGTCGTCCTCGAGCGCGAGCAGCCGTTCGATGCGATCGCAGTTCACGAGTCCTCCGCCACGCGCTTCGCGGGCTGCGCATGCTGCAGTTGATCGCGCAGCCGCGCGCGGCCGCGGAACATCCACGTCTTCACGGTGCCCGGCGGGACCGACAGCGTCGTCGCGATCTCGTTCACCGACAGGCCCTCCCAGAAGAACAGCGTGATGCACGCGCGCTCCTCGCGCGACAGGAACGACAGGTCGACGGTCGGCGCTTCCGCGCGCGCCGCGACCCGCGCCGGGTCTTCCGGCTCCGCGACCATCGGCTCCGGCTTGAGCCGCGCTGCATCCGCGCGCCGCTTGTCGATCGCCTTGCGCACCGCGGTCTGCCGGATGAACGGCCACGGATCGAGCGACGCATCGAGCCGCGGGATCGCACGCCACACGGCGCACCACGTCTCCTGCCAGCAGTCGCGTGCGTCCTCCGCGTTGCCGAGGATGCGCGCGAGCAGCGACTGCACGCGGCGGCCGTGCATCGCGATCAACGCATCGATCGGTTCCGCCGACTCTGCGATGACCCGCTCCCTGGTCGCGATCGCTTCGAACGTCGGATCCGTACGGATGCTCCCGGGGCGCTGGTTTCGGTCAATCGTCACGAAGTCCGGGGCGGACGCGCAACGGAAAGAACCGCCGCCCCGCCGTCGATCGATCGACCGCGCGGAAAAAAATCCTTCCCAGCCCGTCAAACGTCCGATCAACTACCGCGGTAGTAGACGCCGCTTCGCAGAAGACGGAGGTCGGACGTGGCCGAATCGGGTTCGCGATCGTCGCTCGGCGATCTTCAATTGGCGATCCTGCGCGTCCTGTGGGATCGCGGGGAGGCGACGGCAGCCGAGGTCCACAAGGCGCTCCTCGACGAGCGCGGCCTCGCGCTGACCACGATCGCCACGATGCTGACCAAGCTCGAGAAGAAAGGCGCGATCACGCACCGCGCCGAGGGCCGGCAGTTCGTCTACCGCGCCACGGTGAAGAAGGACCAGGTCCACAAGACGATGGTGTCCGAGCTGCTCGAGCGCGTGTTCGAAGGCGACGCTCTCGCGCTCGTGAACCATCTGATCGACGCCGGGCGCATCGAGCCCGGCGAGCTCTCGGAGCTGAAGCGGCGCGTGGCCGAGCGCGCGAAGCCCGCGCGCGGCGCGAACGAGCGGAGGGCGTGATGGACTCCCTCCTCTATCTCCTCGCCGAGCCGCTCCTCGCCTACCTCGTGCACAGCACGCTGTTGATCGGCGCGACGTGGCTGTTGCTGCGCGTCGTCCCGATCCGCTCGAACCCGCTCCGCGAAGCGCTGTGGACCGTCGCGCTGTTCGGCGGGTTCGTCACGGCGCTGCTGCAGACCGGCGGCGCGATCGAATCGCGTACCTGGACGCTCGGGCTCGGGTGGTTCGCGCCGCGCGCCGCGTCGGCGGCGGACTCCGCGGAGCCGAGCGCGCCCGTCGCGCCGCCCGCGTTGACGGCGCCGGTCCAGCCGCTCGTCCGCGCCGCGCATCCGCGCGCGACCGATCCGGCGGCGCCGACCGGCGCTGCGCCCGCCGACCCGCGGATCGCATCGCCCGCGGACGAGTCGCCGTGGTCGGCGGTCG
>CAZBOK010000368.1:0-4643 GCA_964493525.1 uncultured Phycisphaeraceae bacterium
GGTTGGAAGGATCTCTCCCGCGCGCGCGCGCTCGAGCTCGAAGCGTTGTGCTCGGCGTACGCGGGCGCCGAGTTCTTGTACACGGACTACTACGGCATGAAGTGGCGCGGCCGCGTGCTGAACCCGCCGTCGATCGAGTCGGGCGGACCCGAGTCGAACGCGACGTCGATCGAGTTCGAGGGCGTGCAGGTCGCGAGCTAGACGATGGCACCGATCATCTCTCCGGGCGGCACGGTCGAGCTTCCGCCGATTCAGCTCGGCATGGGCGGCCGCCAGGTCGCGCGCGGAAAGAACGGCGTGTGCTGGATGCCGTTCGCGTTTCAGGAAGCCGCCGGGACGTACACGGTCCGCTGCGCGTTCATGTACCTCGGCACGCTGCTGAAAGGTCAGCCGCCGCTCGTGGTCGTCGAGGTCGTCGCAACGGGACTTATCAAGCAGCCGACCGGCCTCTCGATTTGCGTCGACGCGAACGACGACCCGCTCATCGCGTTCGCGGAACAGACGACGACGAACGTGCGCGTGTACCGGCGTGAGAGCGAGGTCTGGGTCGCGAAGGCGACGGCGACCTCTCAGTCGCAGGCGATGGAAGGGTTTCAGATCGTCGTCCGCGCGGACGGCATCGCCCACTTGTTCTGGGTCGACTTCCGCTCGGCGACCGGGCTGCAGCGACTCATCCAGACGAAGGCGACGACGACCTCAATCTCGGCGTGGTCGGCGCTGACGGTTGTCGACTCCGTCTCGAACACCAATCAGGAGCTCGCGGCGAGTCGGCGTGTCGCCGTCGCGCTCCGCCGCGACGGATCCTTCGCGGTCGTCTACTGGTTCCGCGAAGCCTCGACCAAGTGGCGAATGCGGTTCGTTCAGAGCGCGACCGACGGAGTCACATGGGGCTCTCCCGAGTTCATCCTCAACCCGGACCCGAACCTCGGCGACCAGTCGAAGCCGCGCGAGTTCACGATCGCGACGCGCGAGTATCCGAGCTCGGAGGTTCACGTCGCGTTCACCTGGCCGCAGATCAACGCGATCGACCATCTCGGCGTGTGGTACCTGCGCCGCGACGGCGGCACCGGGCTCTGGGACGCGCCGGCGATGATCCATCCCACGGTGCCGTTCGACGCGGCTCTCCCGTCGCTCAACGCGCAGCCGTACGGCAAGGTGCAGATCGCGTTCCAGGTTCAGGGGCTCGGCTCGCCGTCGACGAATCGCCAGGCGTATCTCGCCGAGCAGACGACGACCGGCGGTGCGTGGTCGTTCCTTCAGCTCACGGCCGGCACGCTCGACGTCGACGCGGTCGGGATGCCGCACATGCCGGGTCCGCAGGGTCACGACCGCGCGCAGCGCGGCTACCTCGTCGTCTACTTCGACGGGACGACGCGCGTCTTTCAGTTCTCGACCGATCTCGAATGGCACCTCGAGCCGATGGTCGTCACCGCGATTCGCGGCGCGAGCTCCGCGGCGAAGGCCGGCGGCGGCGCGACGGCCGGCGCGACGAGTAACCTGCGCATCGCGACGCTCGCGACGTTCAAGCGGCATCGGACGATCGGCGTCTCGACCACGCTGCGCGTTGCGACCCGCTACTTTCTCCCGCTCGTGCGGAGCGGCGTGCGGATCTCGTGCTCGGCCTCGCTCGCCGGCGCGGTGCGGAATCTCGCGGTCACGACGCGTATCGCGATCACGACGCAGGCGGTCGCCGAGGACCAGCTCACTTGCGACACGTCGTTCGTCCCATCGCCGGCGATTCAATCCGACGAGCTCGTCTTCCGCCGCACGCTGTTTATCGGTCCGCACGAAGCGCCGACGCGCACGCTCACGCTGCCGTCGCCGAAGTACTCCGATCGCCGCTCGCTCGATACGCGCGTCGTGAACCTGCGCACGACTCACGGCCAGCTCGCGCAGTTCGCGAAGCCGTTCCAGCGGTATCAGCTCGAGCTCGAGTTCGAGGGGCTCTCGCGGCGCAAGGTGCTCGAGGCCGAGGACTTCTTCGGTCAGATGCGCGGCCGCCAGGTGCGCTACATCGACCACGAGGCGCGGCTGTGGATCTTGACCGTCGTTCGTCAGCCGGTGGTGTTAAAGCCTCCGACGATCGAGGGCGACGGCTCGTTCGTGATCGTGCTCGAGGGAGTGAACGCGTGAGAAACGTCACCGCCGCCGCGTTCGTCGCGGCGCGCACGCAGGGCATCGACGCTCAGGTAATCGTGCGCGTCGATTGGCCGTCGCCCTTCTCGACGACCTACTACGGAGAGAAAGACGGATTCGTCGGCTCGACTCCGGTCCTCGGCCGAATTGCCGAAGCGGTGAAGCACTCGAGCGTCGTGCGCGACGAAGCGTCCGCCGACGCGTCCTCGCTCACGCTCGTGTTCAACGATCACGACGGGCACTTCTACGGGCGCCAGACGCTTTCGAACTCGCCGATCGAGCGCGCGACGGTGGCCGTCTTCGCCTGGTTCGAGGGCACCGGCTTCGCGGACATGGTCGAGCTGCTTTCCGGGCGCATGGGTTCGCCGATCCTGTTCACGGAGAAGGATCGGCGCTTCCGCTTCGACGTCGTCACACGCGTCGTCTCGGGCCCGTGCTCGACGACGCTCACGCAAGATGAAGACTCGTCGATCGCGGACGAAGCGGACGGCACTCCGTTCCCGCTCGCGCTCGGGTTCCCGCGCGACGTGCCGGCCGTGCTCTACAAGCGCGGTCCGCGCACGGTGCTCAAGGAAGACGCCGACTCGACCGACACCACGCTCGAGCTCGACGACGGATCCGAGTTTCCGGCCGGCACGATCAAGCTGGTCGTCGACGGCGAGATCGTCACCGGCCAGGTCTCCGGCAATACCTTCGTCGCGTCGACGCGGAACGACTTCAAGTACCAGGGCGTGCAGTCGAGCTCGCGGAACTCCTCGTCGGCCGACATCTCGAACCCGTTCGTCCTTTGGATCAACGACTCTTCGCTCGACGTCGTCGGTTACTGGTTCATCCTCGGCGCCGGCGATCAGCCGGGTTCGAACCCGCGCCAGCAACGCAACTTCTGCATCGCGCAGAAAGGCACCAAGTGCGTCTTCGCGAAGCCGTGGACGCGCATCGACAACGGCGGTCCGTCGGGCTGGCCCGAAGCTCTCCTCATCGGCAGCGGTCTCCCGTTCAACGTGCGCCGGTTCGAGTTCGATTGGATCGACAAGGCGAACGTGAACGCGAGCCAGTGGGTCGCGAAGGCCGGCTCGACCGTGACGCAGCTCGGCAACGACTTCGCCGAATACGTCTGCAATGACATCCCGTCGCTCGGCATCTCGCGCGTGCGCGCGTGGAAGCAGCACCAGAAGAACGTGCACGGTCTCGAGCGGCGCCGGCTCGTGTCGGTGCCGTCGAGCTACTACACGGTCAAGCTGAACGACGCGACGCTCGTTCCGGGCCAGAACGTCACGTCGATCCGTCTTCCGCTCGCGCTCGACGCGCGGCAGGAAGGATGGGATGACTCGACGGTTTACGTCACGCTGCGATCGTCGGTCGGCTCGAACGTCGCCGACCAAATCGAATGGCTGCTCGAGAACCGCGCGAACCTGGTCGCCGACTCGACGACGTTCGCCGACGTGCGATCGGCGATCACGAAGTACCGCGCCGACTTCGCGATCACGGACGGCCGCGACGCGCTCGACGCGGCGCGCGATCTCGCGTGGCAAGCGCGCTGCAGTCTTCTCGTCTCCGGCTCCGTCGCGAAGCTGAGCTATCTGTCGAAGCCTCCGGACGGCGCCGACCTGTCGCTCGGCAAGGCGGACGTGCTCGAGGACGGATACGGTCTCACGCACACGGACTCCGATCGCGTCTACACCGTCGTTCCCGCGCGCTGGAAAAAGCACGGCGGAGAGGAGGAGTTCCGCAAGCTCAAGAAGACGGCGAACGAAGACGTCTGGGGCGTGAAGCCGCTCGGCGGCGTCGAGGGCCGCGAATTCTGGGCGTACGCGCATCGGAAGCTGGTCGCGAAGTCGGCGCAGTTCTGGGTGAATCGGTACTCGCGCACCTGGCGCGTGATCGACGTCGCGTGCGGTCTCTCGATGATCGCGGCCGAGCCGTTCGACCTAGTCGCAATGAACATGAATGACGTCTTCGCGGGCGGCGTGCTCGTCGGTCTGCCGTGCCGCGTGCTCGAGGCACACTTGACGTCGAAGCCGTGGGGCATCCGGCTCAAGCTTTGGATGCCGGTCGAGTCGGGCCCGTCGATTCAGTCGCCGGCGGCGTACTTGTCGGACGGCAGCGACACGAGCTTCGCGGATCCGAACGTCGCGCCGGGCTCGGCGCAGGTCGCGCGCATCTCGCCCTACGCGTTCACGACCGTGGCGGAGCCGTTCCTGCAGAACGTTATCGTGCAGATCACGAAGGTGATCGACTCGCGCCGTGCGGAGTGCGACGTGCTTCCGCAGGGGCAGTCCGGGCCGGTCTCCGGCTCCGCCCTGTTGACTTCGCTCACGGCGACGTCTCCGCTCTGGGTCGTCGGCCAGCGCGGCGTCGCGTGGGAGTCGCCGACGGGCGGTTACCTCACGGACGTCTGGGCCGGGCACTAAGCGAACGGGAGCTCGAGCATGTCGATTCGGTACGACGCGAACGGTCAAGTCTGGATTCCGCGCCTGCTCCGCCAGGGCCATGAGGAGGAGTGGGTG
>CAZBOK010000369.1:0-4621 GCA_964493525.1 uncultured Phycisphaeraceae bacterium
CCTCGGCAACGTGTTCGCGCGGCCCACAGCGCGAACACGTTGCCGAGGTAGCCGAGGCCGACGCCGAGCCCCGACACGCGCGCCATCACCGCGTCGTCCGCAACCGACGGCAACAGCGCGTTGTAGAACCCGATCGCCGATTGGTACGCGAGCAACGACACCGCGAACAGCGCGAGGAGAACCGCCGGCGTCGACGCCAGCGCGAGCGCGGCGGAGCACGCGCAGCACAGCACGGTCGCAATCATCGTGAACCGTTTCGCGCGGCCGGTGCGATCGGCGAGCTCGCCCAGCGACGGCGAGACGAGCGCCGACACGATCATCGCGGGGAAGAACGCGAGCGCGAATGGAGCCGTCTTCCCGCCGCACATCTCCTTGACGTGCAGCGGCAGGTAGAACGTCACGACGACGCCGTAGAAGATCGTGTTCGCGAAGTCGTAGAGCGCCCAGGACCAGACTGCGCGCGCGGTCATGCGCGCGGGATCCTACGGGAGGCGCGGTCGAATCAGTCGCGCGCGTCCTCGACGACGGCGGCGAGAGCTTCGTCCTGGTCGGCCGCGAGCAGCAGGAACCGATCGAGCGACATCATCTTCAGCACCTTCGTCACGAACGCGCCCGCGCCGACGACGGCCAGCCGACCGCCGGCCTCCGAGATCTGGTGATGCGCCGCGATCAGGATCCCGACTCCGCACGAATCGATCGACTGCGCGGCGGAGACGTCGAGCAGGAAGCTGCGATGTCCCTCGACCAGGAACTCGCGCACGAGGTCCGCGAGCCGCTCCTTCACCAACTTCGACGCCTCGAAGTCGAGGGTCACGTCCTTCAGGACGATCTGCAGCGCCGTTCCGCCCGCGATGGGCCCGGCGTGAATGTGACCGCGAGGGGTGGATTCAGGAGGCATCGTCGGGGTCCGTATGCCGGTATGTCGGCATGCGCCCCCCCGGAAGTTGAATGGGTTCCGACCCATGCGCAGCGGCGCACGTCGCGCGGACTTGCAGTGGTCGCCCGCCGACGGGGCCGGCTCGCGCGCCCGCGCGGCGATCACTCCCCGAGCATGACTCCGATCCCGCGGAAGATCTCGCGGGTGCGCGCCTTCAGGAACGCGGCGACCTCGCCGGTCGCGGCGAACGAGAGCGCGCGGCGCGCGGTGTCCTCCGCCTCGGCGACGGTGACGGCGCGCAGGAGGCGGCCGACTCCCGTGATGTAGTGCTTCGCCATCGAGAAGCGGCGCAGGCCGAGGCCGAGCAGCATCAGCGTGCAGTAGAAGTTGCCCGCCATCTCGCCGCAGAGGCTCACCGGCTTGTGCGCGCGGCGGCCGGCGTGGATCACCATCTCGATCACGCGGAGCACCGCCGGGTGCATCTCCTGGTACAGGCCGGCGACGCGCGCGTTGTTGCGGTCGACCGCGAGCAGGTACTGCGTCAGGTCGTTCGACCCGATCGACGCGAAGTCGACTTCGCGCAGGATCGACTCGATCGCGAGCCCCGCGGCCGGCACTTCGATCATCACGCCGAGCGGCACCTTCTCCGCGACGGCGATGCCGCGGCGGCGGACGAGATCGTCGCGCACGTCCTGCACGATCGCGGCCGCGCGCCGCACTTCCTCCACGGTCGTGATCATCGGCAGGATGATCCGCGCGTTGCCGAACGCTGAGGCGCGCAAGAGCGCGCGAACCTGCGCGATGAAGAGGTCGGGCCATTCGTCGCTGATGCGGAAGCCGCGCCAGCCGAGCGCCGGGTTGTCCTCGTCGTTCACGCGGAAGTACGGGAGCGGCTTGTCGCCTCCGACGTCGATCGTGCGGAAGGTGACCTCGCGGCCCTGCGCGCGTTCGAGCACGCCCTTGTAGACCTGGAACTGTTCGTCCTCGGACGGGAAGGTCTGCCGCTCCATGTAGACGAATTCGGTGCGGTAGAGGCCGATGCCGCTGAGGTCGTGCAGCCGGTCGAGGTCGTCGGCGGTGACGTCGCCGGCGTTCTCGATGTTCATCAGGATGTCGATCTTGGTGCCGTCCTTCGTGACGGCCGGCAGCGCGGGCTCCGCGGACAACGCCGCGCGCTGCTGCTCGAGCACGGTGCGCAGGCCGCGGTACTTCTCGATCGTCTGCGGCGCGGGGTCGACGACGACGACGCCTTCGCGGCCGTCGACGATCGCGAGCTGGCTGCCACGCGCCGCGAGGCGGTCGAGGTCGCGGATGCCGGACACGGCGGGGATCCCGAGCGCGCGCGCGAGGATCGCGGCGTGCGACGCCGGGCCGCCGGTCTCGGTGATGATCGCGGCGAGCTTCTCGGGGTCGAGGTGCGCGGCGTCCGACGGCAACAGCTCGTTGGTCACCAGCACGTGCCGCGCTTCGGGCGCGCCCTTCGCGACCGCCTCCGGCGCGAGATGCGAGAGGATGCGGCGGCCGACGTCGCGGATGTCGGCGGCGCGCTCGCGCGCGAGCGGGTCCTCGAGCTTCTCGAACATCTCGCTGATGCGGCGGATCACCGCGGACACGGCCGCCTCCGCGTTGATCTGCTCGCCGCGGATCTCCCGCTCGACCTGCGACTCGAGCTGCGGGTCCTCGAGCACCTGCAGATGCACCAGGAAGATGCGCGCGTCGTGCTCGCCGACGCGCTTCTCGGCCGCGGCGCGCACCTCCGCGAGCTGCGCGCGCGCCGCTTTCAGCGCCACCTTGATGCGATCGAGCTCGTGCGGGATCGCCGCCGGGAGCAGGCAGTAGGCGGGCGCATCGAGCGGGAAACTCTCGGCGAACGCGAACAGCGGCCCGAAGCCGATGCCCGGCGACACCGGGATGCCGCGCAGGACCTGTTCGCCGCGCGGCGTCGCGGACGCCACGCTCAGGCCCCGAGCTTCGCGCCGAGGACGCTCGCCAGCTCGGCGACGTTCACGCGGGTCTGCTGCATCGAATCGCGCTCGCGCACCGTCACGCTGCCGTTCGTCGCGGTGTCCCCGTCGATCGTCACGCAGAACGGCGTGCCGATCTCGTCGTGACGGCGGTAGCGCCGACCGACGGCGCCCGACTCGTCGTAGTCGACGTGGAAACGCTTGCGCAGATCGGCGGCGATCGCGTGCGCGCGCTCCGGCATGCCGTCCTTCTTCACCAGCGGGAACACCGCGACGTGGAACGGCGCGAGCCGCGGGTGCAGGCGCAGCACCGTGCGCGTCTCCCCGTTCACTTCCTCCTCGGCGTAGCTGTCGGCGAGGAACGCGAGCGTCGCGCGGTCGACGCCGGCGGCGGGCTCGATCACGAACGGGTGGTAGTGCGTCTTCGACTGGTCGTCGAAGAACGTCATGTCCTTGCCCGAGTGCTGCTGGTGCTGCTTGAGATCGAAGTCGGTGCGCGAGGCGATGCCTTCCAACTCGCTCCAGCCGAACGGGAACTGGTACTCGACGTCGGCGCACGCATTCGCGTAGTGCGCGAGCTCGTCCTTCGCGTGGTCGCGGAAGCGCAGCTTCTCCTTCTTCAAGCCGAGGTCGAGGTACCACTGCATGCGCGCGTCGCGCCAGTACTCGAACCACTTCTGCCACTGGTCGGGCGGACAGAAGAACTCCATCTCCATCTGCTCGAACTCGCGCGTGCGGAAGATGAAGTTGCCGGGCGTGATCTCGTTTCGGAACGACTTGCCGACCTGCGCGATGCCGAACGGCGGCTTCATGCGCGACGAGTTCACGACGTTCACGAAGTTGATGAAGATGCCCTGCGCGGTCTCCGGGCGGAGATACGCGACCGACGCGCTGTCCTCGACGGCGCCCACGTGGGTCTTGAACATCAGGTTGAACTGGCGCGGCTCGGTGAAGAAGCCGGCGTCCTGGCACTTCTTCGCGGCGCGGCCGTTGAACGCCTTCCCGCCGCAGATCGCTTCGTCGACCTTGTCGGCGCGGAAGCGCGACTTGCACTCGCGGCAGTCGACCATCGGGTCGGAGAACCCGGCGACGTGACCCGACGCGACCCACACCTGCGGATGCTGCAGAATCGCCGAGTCGAGGCCGACGACGTCGTGACGCGAGTGGACCATCGCGCGCCACCATGCATCCTTCACGTTGCGCTTCAGCTCGACGCCGAGCGGCCCATAGTCCCACGTCGATCCGACGCCGCCGTAGATCTCGCTCGACGGGAACACGAAGCCGCGGCGCTTCGAGAGCGAGACCAGTTTGTCCATGACGTCGGGTGCGGGCATCGTGCGGCTCCGGGCGCCGCGCGGCGATCGCGCGCGGGACGGACGATTGAAGGGAACGGCGCTCGGCAAGACAACGGGCTGCTAGCATCCCCGGCTTCCACCGCTGGCCGGAACGTCCTGCGACGCGGCGCCCGTCGCCGCCCGCGCGAAAGGTGTGAGTGTGCGCCCCACCGCGATCCTGATCGTCGTCTCGCTCTGCCTCTCCGCGTGCGGTCCGTGGTATCGCGCCGATCCGAAGACCGGCCTCCTCTCGGGGAACGGGATGACGACGAGCCCGGCCGACGCGCGCTCGTCGCTCGCGCCGACGTCGCCGAGTCCGGTCGAGCCGGGAGGCCGTCCGATGTCCGGAAATCCGCCCGCGGCCGCCACCCCCGACGCCGCTCTCGCCGCGCGCCTCGCGCGCTTCGCGCCGGTCGAGATCCGCCTCGATCTGTCGTTCCTCCCCG
>CAZBOK010000370.1:0-4605 GCA_964493525.1 uncultured Phycisphaeraceae bacterium
CGGGCTCGAGGGAAATGCGACTCGCGAATGTGCATGACCCGCCGTGGTCGGGAGGGACGCCGCCCCGGACGGACTTGCGCAACGCGAATTGACCGAGTCGAAAGGAGCTGAAATGCGACGGCCTTGGATTGTTCCAGTGATTGTGATGACGGGTGGTGCGTTTACGCTCGGACTAGCGAGGTACGACGACCCTAGGGACCGAGCAACGAATGGAAAGAATGTGAAGTTCGAAGAGCACGTCGACGTGCATTACTTCGGTGACGGCAACAACGATCTCCACGTGTATTTCTTGCAGAATCCAGACGAACCCCGCAAGGGGCGTTGGCCGGGGAAAGAAGGCGACAAGATTCATGGTTCAATACACATCTTTGGCAAGGTTGACGGAGGTGATCCTCTAGACGAGACTCATCAGTTTGCCCTGGAGAAAGACCCCGACGGAGTCTCGTTTAAGATGTTCCATTGCGAGGGAAACAATGTGATTTGCGACGTGTCAGCAGCAATCAAGAACGGGATTCTGACATGCACGGCAACAGGGTATCTGAAAAGCGCGCAAATCGGGGTTGTGAAGAAAGAAGCCTTTTTCACGGCTGGGCCTCAGTAGGACGCGGGGGGCTGTGCCGCTCGACGGGATGACTGTCGCTTCGCGACAAGAAGAGCGTTTCTTCCAATAGCCGAGCAGCGCGGCGACGCGATCCCGGTAACAGACAGCCGCCCGTCGGCGTCGGGGAGTTCCGCCGCTCGGAGGCCGGTTGGGTACTCTAGCGAGATGCGGTCTCGCGAGAATTGGAGCGACGGATTGCTGATCGCAATCAGGGAATGGAGAGGACATATGAGCGACGTCGACACCCCAAACACTGCGGGTCACTCGGGAGCGGTCGATGGCACAACAACCGTTTCCGATACGTCAGCACTGAAGTCTGGGCTTTGCCGATTCGATCCGAGCGCAGAGCGACGTCGGAAGGATTGGGCGCCCCTTGCTACTTTGTTGGCTGCCATCGTGACCGCGGTGTTCTCGGTGATAACTACCGTCATGACCGTGACGGAGTCTCGCAAGGCAGCGGAGCGCGAAGCCCAACGTAAGGACTATGAGGAAAGAACAAGGCAGAGCGATCGCATACTCGAGATTGCGAGGGACGCCTCTCAGTCGCTTTCGAGCTTTGCGCGAGAGTTCTTGTGTCACGTGCCATCCGACGGCGATGTATTGTGTCACGGCGACAACAAGCCACAGAACGACGACTACTACAACAACATCGATCGGGCGGTGAGCACGTTTCAAGCAAGTTTGAACAGCGACGAGACATTCTCACGTCTAAGCGGCGAGCTCGCCAATTCGGTGAACCAGCTTCGCAATGCGCTAAAGCGGATTTACGAGGCGCGGTATCGCGGTGGCGCGGATAGCAACCAGTACGTTGGACAATACAATGACGCCTACGCTCAGTTCACTTCCGATCTCCGGGGCATCATCTTCGCCGCTCAGATAGGTAAGGCCGCAGCCGCAAGGCAATCGAAGTAGGGCGAGGCGGTCCGTCTTGCTCAACGAGATGAGTTCCGTTACACGATGACGGAGCACACCGCTCTCCTAGAGCGGGCGGCTTGCTGACGTCGCTGACCGAGCGGTGACTCGCACACCTATGACGTCGTCTTGATCGTCTTGGTCGCGACCGCCGTGGTTCCATCGCTCGCGATCACGGTGAGGACTATGTCGAGAACATGCTCCGGCCGCACGAGCCCGGTCTCGAACTCGATCGTGTCCAGCGTCGTGTCGACGATCGCGGACGACTCGCCGCCGGCATCCGTAATCTGCCCGTGCTTCGATACCTGAACCGACAGGAACGCCTGCCCCGGAAGAAACGCCGCCGGAGCGATTGTGACGACGCCGCTCACCTTGATGTTCTTGCCGCCGGTCGCCTTGATCTCGGTGGATTGATTCTGAATCGTGGCGGTGACCTTCGCGCTCCCCGACGGCGTGGGCGCGGGTGAGGGAGGCGTCGGCGCGGGTGAGGGACCGGGACCTGGCGCTGGCGCCGGCGATGCATCGGGAGTTGTGTCGAGCCCCACGACCGCGGCTCCGCCCGTCGACTCGACCTCCAGTTGATGGCCTTCGACGAGCACGTTCTGCCCGGGCACCGTGAGCTCCGTGGCCTTGTGCCCGTCGATGTAGATGCCCAGTCGCGGAACTGCCCCATCGGCGCTCGTGGCGCCGTGATAGAGCACCCGCGCCCTGATCGACTTCGAGAGGAGGAACAGCGCCACACGTTGGCCATTCGCAACTTGCTGGATCTTCACCGCGATCTCCGTCTGGTTAGGGGGTCATCCGCGCGACGCAGCCATCACCGCAAAAATCGGCATCTGCGATGGTGACGTCACGTCTTGACGTCCGGCTCCCGCTCCGGCGGTGGCGATCGTTTCGTGAGCGGCGGCTCCACGAGTCCATCCTGAGGTCCGGTCCCATCGCTGAACCGGTCAGACACGACGTCGGAGAGCAGCAGCGTTTCGACGCGCGGAAGTTTTTGGCCAGCGGGCGCCGCGGGCATGTTCGGCGCGGTCGCTTCCCCGAAGAACGCCGACACCGCCTGGAAGATCCGGATCGCAATTGACGAGAACAGCTTCTCGCCCGACTTCACGAACATCCCGCACATGAGGCTCATCAGCGGCAGCCAGGTGTAATCGAGCGCGAATCCGTCCTGCTTCTCGTTGCTGACGCTTCCGAACTTCCACGCGAACCAGAACAGCAACAGCGTGTAGATCACCGCCTGTCCGAGCCGGAACCACAGCCCGCCCCAAAACGCGGTGCCGGAGAACGGCTCCGCGCGACGCACCTTTCTTCGCAAGCTGTCCGACACGAAGAACATCGCGCCGAGAATCGCAAGCAGGGCAGACAGAAGGAGCACGTAGGGGACGTTCTCGGAAGCGATGAAGCCCGCGGGCTGACTCGCGGCTGGCGCGCCCTCCGTCGTTGTCGACCCTCCCCGCCCGTCGCCGATGATCCTGATGTGGTAGAGCCCCGCCACGATGACGGCGCAGAGCACGGCGACATAGAGCAGAGCGAAGGTCAACCCGAGGTTGTGACGTCGGTAGTACTGTTCGCTGACCCACGCTGCGGATGCGCCCTTTGGCATCTCGCCGGCTCGCAGCCACGCCACGATTCCACACGCGATCCCCAGGATCATCGCGAAAAAGCACCACTGCGATCGTTGCGTTAACCAGCTGAACTCGAGCTCTCGGTGCCAGACGAGCCCGACCACGAGCCCGACCACGAGCCCGATCCCCACGACGAGAAGGAGAAGTGCCGCGACGGGAAACAGCAGGAGCGCTGCGCGCTCACGGATCGCTTCGGCGAGCGCATCAACCGTCGCACTGAGGCCCTGGGAGGGCTCCGGCTTCGACGTGCCCGGCTTGGTGGAGGAAGGACTCATTCTTCCACCGGGCAGCCCTGATGGAGCCGCTTGTCATCCGGCGCGCTGCCGTACTTCACGAGGTTCCCGGGCGCGATCCTCTTCGCGTACTTGCACGCGGGGTAGTGGTAGACCTCGCTCTTCTTGCTCGCGACGAAGGCGACGTCGTCCGCAGGATCCGGCGTGTCGTGCTCGCTCTCATCGGGAGCGAGCGAGGGATCGATCCAGATCGGCGCCGTCCACGCTTCGTCCCGCGTGTTCTCCTGATGTACGCGGACGAAGAAGCACTCGTGTCGACCGGCGACGTGGTCGATCGTCGTCCTCCATTCGATCGGCTCATCGGCCGGCGCGCTGAGCGGCCCGCTCTCGTCGATCTCCGCGGGTCCCTGACCGTCACCAACGATCTCGCGGTAGAGCACGATGCTGCACGCCTTGGTCGGCTCGTCGGCATCCTGCACACGCACAAGAACCTGGGACTCGTCATCCACGTCGGCGATCACGTCTCCCATCGGGTGCTCGCCGAGCTCGAATCACACCGCGAGGTTCTGATCCTCCGTCGCGTAGCAGCGCCCTGCATGGAGCGCCTCGAGCAGACTCTCCTTCGAAAGAGGTCCATTGACCCACGCCGCGGTGCGCGCCGTCGTGCGATCTCCCCACGTCTCGCGATGGTTGTTCTGATCCGCCACCGGACTCAGGTGAAAGCCGCGATCCAGATAGGTCTGCCAGATGCGGACGTAGGCGGCGTTCGCATCCGCGTGCTCGTTGGTGCGAAGCGGGTCGGAGGGCTTCGCGCTCGCATCCGCCGGGCCCGACACGATGGCGATTAAGCTCACCCAGGGATCGACCGCCTCGACGAACTCCTCCCAATTCCCTCCGAAGTTCGGGATCTTGCCGATCCTTGCGATCCCATAGTCGTGGTCCGGGTCCTCCGGGTGGTTGAACTGACAGACGATCGTGTCGCCGGGATGGCGCTTCGCGTAGTCGGGCAGCCACTTCGTGAACAGCTCGCGGTACTGACTGTTCATCGACTTCGGGAGGCGCTCGAGCACATTCTCGAGGTTGACGTGGTTTCCACCCTTGATCGTGGAGAACTCCTGGCCCGTGAGGCCGACGAAGTCCGCGGTTGTCGCGGATCGCGCCGCCGGCTCGACCGTCGCGAGACCCGCGTCGTCCGACAGGTGGTTGTGCTCGGAGAGACAGAGGAAGTTCA
>CAZBOK010000371.1:0-4605 GCA_964493525.1 uncultured Phycisphaeraceae bacterium
GCCCTGTCGATAACCCGATGCCATCGTCGCGACGAGCACGAGCGCGGCGAACGTGAGCGCGGCCGTCGGCAGCCTCCGTTCGCCGCGTCCGACGGACGGAACCGCACGCGCGCCCGCGACGACGGCGACCGCGGAAAGCGCGAGCGCGACGAACGTCGCCGGCTCCAGCTTGAGCGCCAGGACGAGCGGGTAGAACGCGAGCGACCCCGCTCCGATCGCGCCGCGGAAGTAATCGTTCTGCACGCCGCGCCCGTAGCGCGAGACGAGCTCGTACTGACGCGCAAAGAGGCCGAGGTCGCCGGCGCTCGCGATCAACAGGACGACGAGGAGCGCGCCCGCGGCGACGGCCGCATGGCCGAGGCGGGTTCGGATCGGAACGCCGCGGCGCGCGCAGAAGAACAGACCGACCGCGGCGATCGCGACGACGCCCGTCAGCTTCGCTGCGACGGCGAGACCGAGGACGACGCCGAGCGTCGCAGCGCGCGCCGAGCTCGGCGCGTCCGTCCATCGGTGCCACGCGAGGAGCGCGACCACGCACAGCGCGGCGAACGGCAAGTCGGCGGACACGATCGACGCGTGCGCGAGCAGCGTCGGCGAGAACGCCGCGAGCGCCGTGGCGAGGACCGCGCCGAGCCGGCCGCCGAATCGCGCGCCCAGGAGCGCGGTCGGCACGAGCAGCACGACGAACCAGAACACCGACGCGAGTCGCGCGAGAAAGAGCGTCTTCGTCAAACCGTTGTCGATCAGGATGCGCACGCCCGCGTCGTAGAGTCCGACGCGCTTGCCGGTCGCGGCGTTGGCCGGCGGCGCCGCGGGGACCGCGAGGTCGCGGAACGCCGCCTGCCAGCCGTACAGCGCCGTGAGCGGCCCGTTGTCGTCGCCGAGGAAGCGGTGTTCGGCGACCGCATACACGCCGGTCGCGAGGTGCTTCGGCTCGTCGTAGCACGCGCTCTCGCGCCGCGCGGCGTCGACCGCGAGCGTCGCGGCGACCGCGACGATCACGACGACGGCGGCGATGGACGCGGCGCGCGACAAAGCGGCGCGATGGTAGCGAAGCGAGTGTGCGGCCGGATCCCGACTGCTTCCGCGGATCCCCGCCTACAATCGCCGCGAGATGCACCGACGGATCCCAATCGCCCCCTTCTGCGGATGCCTGCTGCTCGCCGCGCTCGGTTTCGCCGCGCCGGCGGACCGGGCGCCGGACACCGTCGTCGTCACGCGCGTGCAGGGTGAGCTCGCCGAATCGATGATCGCGACGATGGATCGCGCGGTGCGCCGCGCCGAGTCGGAAAACGCCGCCGCGTTGATCGTCGAGATCGACACGCTCGGCGGCGAGATCAGCGTGATGGACCGCATCGCCGCGGCCCTCGACCGCTCGAAAGTCGTCCCCACGACCTACGTGCTCAACGAGTGCGTGTCGGCCGGCGCGTTCATCGCGATGGCGGGCGAGAAGATCTACACGAACGAGCACGCGCAGATCGGGTCGAGCAAGCCGATCATCGCGCCGTTCGGCCTGCCGCTGCCGGCGTCGTCGATCGACCCCGAGATCGCCGAGAAGATGATGTCCTACGTGCGGTCGAAGTTCCGCGACCGCGCGCAGAGCCACGACAAGCCGGGCATGGCGGCGATCGCGCAGGCGATGGTCGACCAGTCGATCGAGCTCCTGCTGGTGCAGCGCGGGCGCGACCGGCTCGCGATGACGCGCGAGGAGTACGACGACGCGGTGCGCTCCTCGCCGGGCTCCGTGACGATCGTTCAGGTGCTCGACACGAAGGACCGCCTGCTCAACCTCACGGCGAAGGAAGCGCTCGACCTCGGCTTCACCGACGGCATCGTCGCGTCGCGCGAGGACCTGCTGAAGACGATGGGACTCGACGGCGCGCGCGTCATCGAAGTGCTGCCGTCGTGGTCCGAGCACTTCGTCGAGTTCGTCGAGAAGATCCGCTGGCTCCTGCTCGGCGTCGGCATCCTGCTCCTGATCGTCGAGATGAAGCTGCCCGGCTTCGGCATCTGCGGCATCCTCGGCACCGCGTTCGTCGCACTCTTCCTGTTCCACAACTGGCTGATCGGCCTCGCCGAGGTGCAGGAGATCCTCCTCGTCGGACTCGGGCTCGTCCTGATCGCGGTCGAGCTCTTCGTCATGCCGGGCACGCTGATCGCCGGCGTCGCGGGCGTGATCTGCGTGCTCGCGGGGATCGTGTTGTCGTGTCTGCCCTTCGTCCTGCCGGCAAACCCCGGCGACTCGGAGCTGCTCCACGGCACGCTGGTCGACTTCTCGCTGTCGATGTTCGCGAGCGCGCTCGGCGCCTACCTGCTGTCGCGCTACATCCTGCCGCGCACGCCGATCTTCAAACGCCTGATGCTGCACACGTCGAACGCGACCGTGCCGGGCGCGTGGCTCGACGCGCGCGCCGACGGCGCCGGCCAGGAAGCGCGCCTCGCGCCCGGCGAGAGCGCGGTGGCGTCGTCCGACCTGCGGCCGGCCGGCAAGATCGACGCCGCCGGACGCGTGTTCGACGCGCAGAGCGACGGCGAGTGGATCGCGGCGGGGACGCGCGTCCGCGTCGTGCGCGTCGAGGCCAGCCGCGTGATCGTGCGCTCGGACCGCGAAGCGGGAGGCGCGTGATGGAGATCTGGGCGTTCGCTCTGCTCGGACTCGGGCTCGTGTTCATCGTGCTCGAGATCTTCTTCCCGTCGTTCGGCCTGCTCGGCGCGTGCTCGGTGCTCTCGGTCGTCGGCGGCGCGGTCGTCGCGTGGCGCACCGACGTGTTCGTTTCGTACCTCGTGCTGTCCGTCGTGCTGTGCCCGGCGGTGGCGCTGGTCGCGTTCAAGTTCCTCCCGCGCACTCCGTTCGGCAGGCGCATGCTGCTCGGCGGCAGCTCGTTCGATCCGCGCACTGCGGCCGCCGGCGGCGGCGGCTCGGAGTTCGGCGCGCTCTTCGGGCAACACGGCGTCGCCACGACGCCGCTGCGTCCGGCGGGCAAGGCGCAGTTCGGCGATTTGCGCGTGGACGTCACGACCCGCGGCGAGATGATCGACGGCGGACGACCGGTGACGGTGGTGAGAGTCGAAGGCAACCGCGTGTTCGTCGTGGAAAGGAAGTCGTGATGTCAGAGGTGAGCGTGTTGTTCCCCGTGCTGCTCGAAGCGAACCCGGTGACGACGGGCGTGGCGATCATCGCCGTCGTCCTCGGCCTCGTGTTCCTGATCGTGCTGTTCAAGTACGTCGGTCTGTACGTGCAGGCAATGCTCGCGCGCGCCGACGTCGGGCTGCTCGACATGGTCGCGATGTCGTTGCGCAAGGTCGCGCCCGCGATGATCGTGCGCTGCAAGATCATGGCGGTGCAGGCCGGCATCCCGGTGCAGACGCGCGACCTCGAGGCGCACTACCTCGCCGGCGGCAACCCGTCGAACGTCGTCCGCGCGCTGATCGCGGCGCATCGCGCGGGACTCTCGCTCACATTCGAGCGCGCGACCGGCATCGACCTTGCCGGCCGCAACATCCTCGAAGCGATCCAGACATCGGTGAACCCGAAGGTGATCGACTGCCCCGACCCGACCAAGGGCCGCGAGGCGTGGATCGCCGCCGTCGCGAAGGACGGCATCCAGTTGCTCACGCGCGCGCGCGTGACGGTGCGCACGAACCTGCCGCAGCTCGTCGGCGGCGCGACGGAAGAGACGATCATCGCGCGCGTCGGCGAAGGCATCGTCGCCGCGATCGGCGTCGCGCAGAGTTACAAGGACGTGCTCGAGGCGCCGAACCGCATCTCGAAGACGGTGCTCGAGCGCGGGCTCGACGCCGGCACCGCGTTCGAGATCCTCTCGATCGACATCGCCGACATCAACGTCGGCGAGAACGTCGGCGCGAAGCTGCAGGCCGACCAGGCCGAAGCGAACAAACGCATGGCGCAGGCGCAGGCGGAAGTGCGCCGCGCGATGGCCGTCGCGCAGGAGCAGGAGATGCAGGCGCGCGTGATGGAGAACCGCGCAAAGGTCGTCGAGGCCGAGGCGCAGGTGCCGCTCGCGATGTCCGAGGCGTTCCGCAACGGCCGGCTCGGCGTGATGGACTACTACCGCGTGAAGAACATCGACGCGGACACCGAGATGCGCAAGAGCATCGCGGGCGGTGAGAAGGGCGGCGCGAAAGAGTGAACGTGAGCCGCGTCCTGCTCGCGAGCGACTTCGAGGAGACCCTGCGCCAGTTGAAGGGCGTGGTGTTCATCCTCATCATGCTCGTCGGCTTCGTGCTGTCGGCGATCGCGAAGAAGCGGCAGGAGCGGCAGACCGGGCGCATGCCGCTCGGTCGGGACGACAACGAGGACGAGGAAGACGACGTCGCGGACCCCGGCGCGCGCACGACCGCCGGCCCCACTCCGCAGTCGGCGCTCGAGGACCGCGTGCGGAAGTTCATGACCGAGTTGAAGCAGGGCGAGGCGCCGTCGCGTCCGTCCGCCGCCGTTCCGCCGCACGGAACGCCGCGCACCGCGCGCCAGCAGGCGACGAACCCGCAGCCGATGCAGGCGGCGCCGCGCGGGAAGCCGCTCGCGCCGCCGCAGCCGCCGTCGATCCACACGTCGGTGCGCACCGGACTCGACGTCGTCGCCCC
>CAZBOK010000372.1:0-4599 GCA_964493525.1 uncultured Phycisphaeraceae bacterium
TTGACCGGCACGGAGGTCGAATTCGTCGCGACGCTCGCGCCGGACGCGCCGCCGACGAACCCCGGTGCGCGCGACGTGCGCGAGCGCCGCGCGCGCGACGCGATCGCGGCGGTCGAGCGCATCGACGACGAGCGCGGCATCCGCGTCATCGCGCCGGCGCCGCTCTGGTCGCCGGTCGCGTTCGCGCAGCGGTTGCGGCTGCGCGTGCTGGCGCATCTGCGGGCGCACTTGTCGCCGCACGCGGCCGGGTTCTCGGCGGCGCTGCTGCTCGGTGCCCGCGACGGGCTCGACCGCGAGCTGGTCGGCGTCACCGCCGCGACCGGGACGGTGCATTTGCTCGCGATCAGCGGGCTCCAGGTCAGCGTGCTCGTGTTCGGGCTGCGCAAGCTCCTGGGCGTCGTCGCGTCGGCCGCCGTGGCCGACCTGCTCTCGATCGGCGCGGCGCTCCTTTACTCGGGACTCGCCGGCGCGGAGGCGCCGGTCGCGCGCGCGGCGTTGTCCGCGGCGGCGACCCTGTTCGCGCGCGTCACCGGCCGCACGATCTCGGCACCCGCGGCGATCGCGCTCGCGGCGGCCGTCCTCATGCTGCACGACCCGGCGGAGCCGTTCCGCGCGGGGTTCCAGTTGTCGTTCCTCGCGACGCTCGCGATCGTGACCGCGCCGCGCGAGCGTCGGTCGCACGAGCGTCCCGCCGCCGGCATCGCGGCGCGCGCGACGGCCACACTGCTCGCGGCGTTGCGCACGTCGCTGCGCTGCTCGCTGGTCACCGCGCCGCTCGTGTGGATCCACTTCGGCTGGTGCGCGCCGCTGTCGCCGCTGCTCACGCTCTTCCTGACGCCGCCGTTCCTCGCGACGTTCGCGCTGTGCGTCGTGCACGGACTGGTCGCGTCGCTCGTGCCGGGGCTCGACCCGCTGGCGACGCTCCTCGATCGTCCGGTCGAGGCGGCGACCGCGCTCCTCGCCGACGGCTTCCTCCTGCCGCGCGACTGGCCGCTCGCGACGCTCGCGCTGCCGCCGCCCGGGCCGGGCGGGGCGCTGTTCCTCGCGGCCAGCTCGATCCTGTTCGCGGTGCGCGTCGATCGGTTCGGGGCCGCCGCGCTGGCGGTCGGCGCGGCGCTCACGCTCGCGCCGGCGCACGCGTCATCGACGCCGCGACCCGGCACCGATCTCCACCTGCTCGACGTCGGCCACGGGCAGGCCGCGCTCCTGCGCTCCGGAGCGACGCACGTGATGTTCGACTGCGGCGCACGCGGCGACGGCTCGATCGGCGCCCGCGTCGTGCGGCCGGCGCTCGCGGCGCTCGACGTCCCGTCGCTCGATCTCGTCGTCCTGTCGCACTCCGACTCCGACCACGTGAACGGCGTCGCCGACCTCGCGCGCGCGGGGCTCGTGCGCGCGGTGCTCGCACGCGACGCGCGCTGCCTGGCGACCATCGACGTGACGGGGCGCACCCTCGCGGAGGCGCTCGCGAGAGCCGGGTCGCACGTCAGCCTCGCGAGCGACCTGCCGCCGGCGGTGCGCGAGATCGCCGTCGGATCGATCCGGCTCCGCCTGTCGTTCCGCGACGCGCCCGCGGACAACGACGCCGGGCTCGTGGTGCGCGCCGACACGCCCGAGGGATCGGTGCTGTTTCCGGCCGACCTCGAGAACGACGGGCTGCGCGCGCTCCTCGACGAGCCCGATCTCGCCGGCGTCGACGTGTTGATCCTCCCCCACCACGGCTCGCGCGTGCCGGCGACCGGCCCGTTCCTGAGGGCGATCGCGCCGCGCATCGCGCTCGCGAGCGACTCGCGGCGGCCGGAGCGCGGACTCGTGCGCATCTGCGCACGTCTGTCGATCCCGCTGCGCTCGACCGCGGAGGGCGGCGCGATCCGCATGCACTGGCCCGGCGAGCGGGAGCGCACGAAAGGCAGCTTGCGTGCCGAGGGATTCGCGGATTTGCCCGAAATGCCCCCTGTGACCGCGCGCGCGCGGACCGATAATCCGCGGCGACGACGCCGCTCCTCCCGCCCACCCGTGCGAAGAGCACGACGCCCCACCGCGGCGAAACTGGCGAGATGGAGGTTTTCATGTCGATGGGTGAACGCTCGGTTCGGAATCTTGCTCTCTGCATCGCGACCGCGCTGCTCGCGCCGGCGGTCGCGCGCGCGGACGTGGTGCATCTCTCCGACGGCACGACCGTCGTCGGCGAGGTGATGCGCGCCGCCGGCGCGGACGCCGCGGCGCAGCTCGAAGTGCGGACGATCGACGGCGTCGTGCCGGTCGCGTCGGCCGACGTGCAGAGCATCGAGTCCGCGAAGGAACTCGACGCGGCGCTCGACGCACTGGTCGCCGACGTGAAGCCGAACGACGCGAACGGCCTCCTGCGCGCCGCCGAGTGGGCGATCCGCAAGGGGCGCTTCGATGCGGCGCTCGACCTCGCGGACCGTGCGTTCCTCCGCGCGGCGAACGCGCGCGGGGCGGCCGACTCGCGCGGATCTCTCACGTTGTCGCCCGCGCTTCTCGACCTGCCGATCTGCGGGCTCGGTCGCACCGACGCGCTCGACGCGGAGGGCGCGTGGCGCGTGCTCTCGCTCGCGGCATCGGCGAAGGAGCCGGCGCGCGCGGTCGTCGCGCGGCACCGGATGGCGGAACGCGCGCGCACCGACGACGTGGCGCCGACGCTCCTGCGCGGGCTCCACGACGGCAGCCCGCGCTTGCGCGGCGTCGCGCTCGCGGTGCTCGCCGACGTGCATCCCGACGGCACGCTCGAGGCCGTGATCGAGCGCATGCTGTTCGACCGCGACGACGGCGTCCGCAAGCGCGCGGTCGAAACGGCGCAGGCGTATCACGACCCGGGCGTCATCTACCCGGTCATTCGCAGCCTGCAGCAGGACAACGAGCGGCTGCGCCTCGCGGCGATCGACGCGGTGACGGCGCTGAACGACGCGCGCGCGGTCGGCGCGCTGATCGCCAACCTGCGCGACGCGAGCGCGAACGCACTGGTCCACAACAACGTGAGCTTCACGACGCAGACGAGCTACGTCGGCGACTTCGACACCGAGATCGCGCAGGCCGCGGTGATCGCGAACCCCGTCGTGAACGTCGCGCAGCACGGAGCGGTCTTCGACGTCGGCGTCGCCGGCGTGTACGAGCGCCGCTTCACGCTCGGAGAGCACGAGCGGATCGTCGACGCCCTGCGCCAGTTGACCGGCGAGGATCACGGCAGCGATTGGCAGGGCTGGAAGACGTGGTGGGACGCGAACCGCCAGCGTTTGGTGGAAGAGGCGAAGGGCGCGAAGTAGGCGGGACCGGGCGGGGAGGAAGTCGGAGCTCGATCGTCGCGGACGGGACTCGGCCCCGCGCTCGAGAACTCGGAACGCGCGAGTCGGGATCCCCCGTTCAGCCCGAGACCCGAGACCCGAAGCCCGAGACCCGAAGCCCGAGACCCGAGACCCGAGACCCGAGACCCGAAGCCCGAGACCCGATTTCTCGCGCCCGGGGCCGCCCCCGCGCCCGCGCAACGAGTCCCGCGAACCCGACCCCCGAGGGCCCGAGGCCCGAACTCCCGACTCCCAAGACTCGAGTCCCGGATCCCGACTCCCGAGACTCGACTCCCCCGCTTGCACGTTTGAATTCCAGTGATACTCTTCAATCATGCCGTGGCGCTCCAATCCCTCCGCCCCCATCCGCCATCCGCGCCAGGTCCGCGCCCTCGCATCCCCCGTCCGGCAGGAAGTCCTCGACGCGCTCGAAACCGGCGGGCCGTGCTCGATCTCCGAACTCGCCCGACACCTCGGCCGCGCCGCCGACGCGCTCTACTTCCACGTGCGGCATCTCGTGAAGGCCGGGCTGGTCGTCGAGTCCGAACGCCGCCAGGTCGGGCGCCACGCGTTCGCGACGTACGACGTCGTCGCTCGGCCCCTGCAGGTCGATCGCGCCGGGGCCAAACCGGCGGACCTGCATCGCATCGCGGGCGGGGTCCTACGACTCGCGCTCCGCGACTTCGGCCGCGGGTTCGACGACCCGGCGACGGTGTCGTCCGGCAAGTCGCGCAATCACTGGGTCGTGCGCGCGCAAGGCTGGCTCGACGCGGCCACGCTCGCCGAGCTGAACGCGCGGCTCGACGGCATCCTCGCGCTGCTTCGCGAGACTCACCCCGCGCCGGGCCGCCAAGCGATCGCGCTCGCGATCGCGTTGACGCCCGCTCCCCCACGCCGCGGCCCCCGCACGGACCGCGCACCGATCCCGACCAAACGAGCGACGGGCACCCGCTCTCCTGGAATCGATTCGCAGCACCGGAGGACGAAATGATCCGCAGCGTCACCACCCACGCCCTCGTTTCCGCGCTCGTGCTCGGCCTCGCGTTCCCGATCGACGCGGCCCGCGCGCGCGGCGATTCCCCGCAGGCGTCGTCCGCGCCCGCCGCCGCGCCCGCCCCGGAAGGATACCCGTCGCAGGGACCCGCGCACTTCGCCGCCGACGCGTCGCCGGAGATCGAGGTGAAGCGCGCGAACACCGGCCACCTGCTCGTGCGTCCGAAAGTGAATGGACACGAGGCGGGCTGGTTCATCTTCGACACCGGCGCCGGCATCTGCGTGATCGCGCAGAAGCGCGACG
>CAZBOK010000373.1:0-4592 GCA_964493525.1 uncultured Phycisphaeraceae bacterium
GCCCTTCTTGCCGACCGCACGGCCGACGCGCTTCAGCTCCTCGGCCATGCGCCGGTTCGCGGCCACGATCTCGTTGAACGTGTCCGCGATCTTCCCCTCGATCCCGGTCCAATCGCCGGGGAGCCCCGCGGAGAAGTCGCCGTTCGCGACGGACTGCAGCTCGCGCAGGAGCACGTGAAGGTCGAGGGTGGGGGCGGCGGCGCCCCCCGTCGCGCCGGCAGGCGCATCGGTTCGCTTCATGATTCGACTCCGGAAGGGATCGCGCGGGACGCCGCCCAAGCGGCGCCGAAGACTTCCATCGGACGCGAAAGCGGTCCTCGACGGACGGCGTCGACTCGTTCCGATGGGGGGAAATGCGGGGTGCGGCCGCGACGCGCGCACGCGGCTGCCGTGGAGGGGCTCGACGGAGGTGAAGAACGCGGAGCCGCGAGCGTCACTTCGTTCAGCACTTTCTGCAAAGCGCCATCCATCGGCGCGGTGGCAGGAACACGCCGGACTGCGGATCACCGTCGAAAGGGCTGTGTGCCCTCGCGATACAGCAGCGTTCGCGCCGCCCGACCCGGCCCGATCGTCACCTCTGCAGGTCCATCAGAGCGAACGGTTGGCCGAACCGCGGCACGGGGTTTTCGTGGGCCGGGCCGTGCCTTCCGAAACGCGACGAGTTGAAGATCGCGCGACCGCGACTCCCGCTTCCGTCGCGCGATCGAAGCCGCACGGCGCCGCCGCCGCGCAGCTCGCGGCGGTCGCCTGGAAGGCAACGTCGGCCTGGACTCGGACCGCCGCGGACGTCGCGATCGAGACGATCAAGGAATGGCACAAGGACAACGCGCTGCGGCTCGGCGCCGCCCTCGCCTACTACGCGATCTTCTCGATCGGCCCGTTGCTCCTCGTCGTCGTCGCGGTGGGGGGTGCGTTCTTCGGTCGCGAGGCCGCCGAACATCGGATCCTCGAGACGCTGCGCGATTACGTGGGGGATGGCGGCGCGCGCGCGGTGGAGGCCGCGATCCGCAGCTCGGCGATGAGCGGCGAGAACCGACTCGCGGCGATCGTCGGAATCGGCGTGCTGGTGTTCGGGGCGACCGGGCTCTTCGGCCACCTGGTCGACGCGCTGAACGACGTGTTCAACGTCGAGGCTCGTCCGGAGAAGAACATCTGGGCGTTCCTGCGCGTCCGACTCGTTTCGTTCTCGGTGCTGCTCGGCACCGGCTTCCTGCTGCTCGTGTCGCTGGTCGTCACCGCGGCGCTCGGCGCGCTCGCCGCGTGGATGGGCGACGCGTTCCCCGGCCGCGAGACGTTGATGCACTCGCTCAACTTCGTGATCTCCCTGTCGGTGGCCGCGACCTTGTTCGCGATGATCTTCAAGGTGCTGCCGGACGTCCGGTTGTCGTGGCGCGACGTGTGGGTCGGTGCGTTCGTCACGTCGCTGCTGTTCACCCTCGGGCAGCTCGTGCTCGCGGTCTACATCCGCGCGGCGCACGTCGACTCGGCGCACGGCGCCGCCGGGTCGTTGATCGTCGTGCTCGTGTGGGTGTACTACTCGTCGCAGATCCTCTTCCTCGGCGCCGAGTTCACGGAAGTGTTCGCTCGGCGGCTCGGCGGCGGAACCCGCCCGGACTCGAGCATCGCCGCGCGCCCGAAGTCCTGACGTGGGTTCGCTGGAATCGAAGTCGTCCGTCTTGGAGCGTGGCCCGCGATGACCGCACACGAGGCAAGAGACGGAACCGGCCTCGCGGAGGTGCGCCGCACGCTCAGCGACATCGTCAGTCTGTCGAAGCTTTCCGCCGTCTGGATCGGCGCGGACCTGGAGAAGATCGCTGAGTCCTTGGCGGACACGCTCGCCGACACGCTCATGCTCACATGGTGCTGCGTCCGGATCCCGCGCGCGAGCAAGCCGGCGATCTTCATCTGCCGCTCCCGCACGGAATCTTGCGAAGTGGAGCGCGCGAAAGTCGAGAGCCGGATGCGCGAGCTCCTCGACTCGCCGGGAATCGGCTCGCAAGAGGAGGTGCTCGTCGACCATGCGAGCGGCCGGAGAATCCACACCGTCGTGACGCGCTGCGGAGAGGCCAAGAACGCGGCGACGCTCATCACCGGCGCGATTCGGTCCGACTACCCGAACGAGCACGAGCATCTCTTGCTCGAGCTCGCGGCGAGCCAGGCAGCGATCGCGATCTCCGGTCGCACCGCGGAAGACGAGCGCGCGAAGCTGGTGGAGCAGGCGCAGCTGCTGGCGGCGATCGTCGCGTCATCGAACGACGCGATCATCAGCAAGACGCTCGACGGAGTGATCACGTCGTGGAACCGCGCGGCGGAGTCGCTCTTCGGCTACCGCTCCGAGGAGATCGTGGGGCGCCCGGTGACGATCCTGATCCCGCACGAACGGTTGCGCGAGGAGGACATGATCCTCGGCAAGATCCGCAGCAACCAGAGCGTCGAGCACTACGAAACGGTGCGCAAGCGCCGCGACGGCTCGCTCGTCCATGTCTCGGTTTCCGTGTCGCCGGTGCTGGATGACACCGGCCGCGTGATCGGCGCTTCCAAGATCGCGCGCGACATCTCGGAACACCGTCGCGCGGAGACGGAGCGAGCCCAGTTGCTCGCGCACGAGCGCGAGGCCCGCAACGAAGCCGAGGTGCTGAACGACGTCGCGCACCGACTCGGCGAATCGCTCGAGATCGACGGGCTGATCCGTCGGGTGACGGACGCGGGAATGGCGCTCACCGGCGCCGAGTTCGCCGCGTTCCTGTCGAGTCCCGCGGGCGTCGCCGGCGCGCAGCACTCGTTGTTCTGCCCCTCAGTGGCTGCACGCTCCGCGTTTGACGGTCTCGGCGTCGACTCCCCGCTGATGGCCGCGACGTTCCGCGACGGCGGCATCGTGCGCTCGCCGGACGTCGCGTCCGACGAACGGCGGTCGCCGGAGCTCGAAAAGAGCGATGACTCCGCGGCCGAGCCCCTCCTGCGGAGCTACCTCGCCGTCCCGATCACCTCGCGAACCGGGGACGTGATCGGCGGGCTCTTCTTCGGGCACTCGAGCGTCGACATGTTCGGTGAGCGCGTCGAGCGACGCGTGCGCGGGCTCGCGGCGCAGGCGGCGGTCTGCTTCGACAACGCGCGACTGTTCCAAAGCGTGCAGGAGCAGCTCACCGAGCGCCGCCTCGCCGAGGATCGCGAGCGCGCCGCGCGCACCGAAGCCGAGCGCGCGATCCGCATGCGCGACGAATTCCTCGCGTCGGTGTCGCACGAGCTGCGCACTCCGCTGCACGCACTGCTCGGATGGAGTGAGGTCCTGCGCCGCTCGATGAACGATCCGGAGATGCGCTCGCAGGCGTACGAGGCGATCGAGCGGTCGGTCCGGTCGCAGACGCGGCTCGTGGAAGACCTGCTCGACATGAGTCGGGCGATCTCCGGGAAGCTGCGCCTCGACGTGCAGGCGGTCGACATCGCCCGGGTCATCGACGACGCGATCGCGACGACGCGATCCGCGGCCGACGCGAAGGGGATCGTGATCGAGACGCATCTCGACCGGATGGTTGGGCCGATCCGCGGCGACGCCGGTCGGCTCCAACAGGTGTTCTGGAACCTGCTGTCGAACGCGGTGAAGTTCACGCCGAGCGCGGGACGCATCCTGATCCACCTCGAGCGGACGCGGAATCACGTCGAGATCGTCGTGAGCGACACCGGATGCGGGATCGACCCGCAGTTCCTCCCGTTCATCTTCGATCGCTTCCGCCAGGGTGACAGCACGACGACCCGCAAGTACGGCGGCCTCGGACTCGGCCTCGCGATCGTCAAGCAGCTCGTGGAGATGCACGGCGGGACGGTCTCGGCGAGGAGCGACGGACCGAACCGCGGCGCGACGTTCGGCGTGCGGCTGCCGCTGCCGATCGCGCTGCCGTACGCGGGAGGATTCGGCCGTCCCACGGCGGGCGCTGCGGCCCCCACGGAGCCCGCCGCCGCGCAGCAGGACGCCGGCGCGGCCGAGTTCGACTTGACCGGAGTCAGCGTGCTGATGGTCGACGACGACGACGATTCATGCGTGGTGCTGCGACGCGTCCTCGAGGACAGCGGCGCGCGGGTCGACACGGTGAACTCGGCGCCCGCGGCGCTCGCGCTCCTGAACGCGCGAGCGTTCGATCTCCTGGTGAGTGACATCGGCATGCCGGGGATGGACGGCTACCAGCTGATCGGGCTCGCGCGTTCCGGCGGGCTTCGCGTGCCCGCGATCGCACTCACCGCGTTCGCTCGGCCCGACGATCGGATCCGGTCGATCCGCGCCGGCTTCGACATGCATCTCTCGAAGCCGGTCGAGCCGCGTGAGCTGGTCGCGATCGTCGACTCGCTCACGCGATCGCGGCACGGCGCGTCGCGCGACTGATTGCGCCGGCGACCGCTCGCAGCGTCCGATCATCGATCGGCCGCGTCAGCGCTTGCGGGGGACTTTCGCGCCGCGCTTGCGCGCTTCGGACAACCCGATCGCGATCGCTTGCTTGCGGCTCGTGACCTTCTTGCCGGAGCGGCCCGAGCGCAGGGTGTCTTGCGTCATCTCGTGCATGGCGTTCCCCACCTTCTCGCTGGCCTTGCTGCGTCACCCC
>CAZBOK010000374.1:0-4592 GCA_964493525.1 uncultured Phycisphaeraceae bacterium
CTGGGGGGCGACCGCGCTCGGCGTCGCCTGGGGCGTGGTCGCGTGGTTCTTCGCTCCCGATCTGTTCTGGTGGCTGTTGCCCGTCACGCTGGGCATGACGCTCGCGATCCCGCTCTCGTGGTTCACGAGCCGCGTCGGCCCGGGCCAGCGCGCGCGCGCGATGGATCTCCTCGTCACGCCCGAAGAGACCGACCCGCTGTTCGTGCTGCGTCGATTGCGCGAGGAGATCGCGACGCGGCGGCGCAAGCCGGCACGCGTCGGCCCCGGCGACGGTCTCGAGCGCGTCATTACGGACGAGCGCGCGCGCGCCATCCACCTCGCGAACCTCCCGTCCGACGTCGAGTCGAGCGATCCGCTGACGCGCCACCAGATCGACGGTCTTGCGCTGCGCTTCCGTCTCGGCGGTCCGCTCACCGCGGCGGAGAAGCACGAGCTGCTGCTCTCGCGCCGCGCGATCGAGTCGCTCGTGCTCGCCCCGCTCCCCGTCGAGACGCAGCAGGCGCGCGAGAACACCGCGGTCTGATCGATTCTCCGCGCGTCGCGTGGCATTCCCGATGGTGGTCGCGCGGGGTTCCGGCATCATGTCCGGACTGCCATGGAGCAAAGGCCGCCCTCCGTCTCCCTCCGAATCGCGCTCTCGGCCGTCGTTCCCGTCGTGGTGTTCGCGCTGATCGAGTTCGTGATCGTGACGCTCGGCATCGCGCCGCCGCCGCCGTCGGGTCTCTCGGTGTGGAAGCCCGAGGACGAGGCCGTGATCCGCTTCTACCCGGACACCTTCCGCACCAGCCCGCGCTGGCTGTGGGAGCCGACGCCCGGCGCGCTCGCGGAGGGCGAGCGCATCAATGAAGACGGCTATCGCGGCCCGCTCTATCCGCGCGAGCGCGGCGGGCGGCTGCGGATCGCGACGATGGGGGACTCGACGACGTTCGGGTTCGGCGTGAAGGAAGGCGACTGCTTCTCGCGGCGCCTCGAGCGAATCCTCGCCGCGCGCGGGATCGACGCCGAGGTGTTGAACTTCGGAGTCGTCGGTTTCTCCGCCGCGCAGGGCGCCGTGTACTACACCGGCCGCGTGCGCGAATACCGGCCCGACGTTGTGATCGCGGCGTTCGGCGCCGTGAACGATTCGTTCGTCATGTCGCAGGGGATGGGCGACTCCGACAAGCTGTTCCGGCTGTCGCGGCCGGAGGCGCGCATCGCGCAATTCCTCGAGCGCTACTCGACGGTGCGCTGGCTCCGCTCGATCCTGCGACCGCCGCCGGCCGAGACCGCGCCGAGCGGCGAAGTGGGGCCGGTCGGCTCCGCGCCCGCGACCGGCGTGACGACCGACGGCAGCGGGAGCCTGACGCGCTCGCGCGTCTCGATCCCCGAGTTCAAGGGCGCGCTCGCGTCGCTCGCGGCTTCGGTGAAGTCCGACGGTGCGCGTCTCCTGCTCGTGTCGCCGCCGCGGCGGCAGGACTGCGAGGTGACGCTCCCCGCGACGCTCGACTACACCGCCGCGATCTTCGCGACCGCTAACGCGATCGGCGTTCCCACGGCCGACGTCCGCATCGCGTTCCGCGAACGGGAGGCGGCGCTCGCGAAGGAAGCGCAGGCGACGCCGGACCAGCCGTTCCACCCCGAGCGTTCGCCGCTGTTCATCGATCCGTACCACCCGTCGCCGCTCGGCCACGAGCTCTACGCGACGCGTCTCGCCGACGAGCTCGCGCGGCTCGGTTGGTTGAAGCGCGGTTGACCGAACGGCGTCCGCGCGAACACGTGCCCGCCCGCAGTAAGGTGTCCCGCCCATGCAGCCATCGACCGGTCGACTCCCGCTGCGCCGCGGTCTCGCGCTCGCCGCGCTCGCGACGTTCCTCGTGCTCGCGTCGATCGAGTTCGTGGTCGCGTCGCTCGGCATCGCGCCCGCGCCGCAGGAAGGTCTCACGGTCGCGAAGCCGGAGGCGGAGGCGGTGCTCCGCGCCTATCCGGGCACGTTCCGCGCGAGCGAGCGCTGGCTGTGGGAGCCGACGCCCGGCGCGGCGGCCGACGGCGATCGCATCAACGCCGACGGGTATCGCGGACCGGCCTATCCGGTCGCGCGCGACGGCAAGCTGCGCATCGCGACGATGGGGGACTCGTCGACGTTCGGCTTCGGTTTCCCGGAGAGCGACAGCTTCTCGCGCCGACTCGAGGCGACGCTCGCGGAACGCGGCGTGCCCGCGGAAGTGCTCAACTTCGGCGTCGTCGGTTTCTCCGCCGCGCAAGGCGCCGTGTACTACATCGGCCGCGTGCGCGCGTATCGCCCGGACGTCGTCATCGCCGCGTTCGGCGGCGTGAACGACGCGGTCGTCGTCCCGCCGGGGATGGGCGATGTCGACAAGCTGCTTCGCCTCGCTCGGGCTCCAGCGCGCGTGCATCGATTCCTGCAGCGCTTCGCGACCGTGCGCTGGCTCGATTCCGTGCTGCACGGCTCGGACGGCGCGGCGCCGGTCGAGGGGTTCATCCAATCGCGCGTACCGCCGCCGATGTTCGAGCATGCGTTGCGCTCGCTCGCGGCCGCAGTCGCCGACGACGGCGGCCGGCTCCTGCTCGTCTCGCCGCCGCGACGTCAGGACTGTGAGTCGAAGCTGCCGACCACGACCGAGTACTCGCGCTTGATCGTCGCGACCGCGGCCGCGCTCCGCGTTCCGAGCATCGACGTGCGCGCCGCGTTCCGCGCGCGCGAGGACGAGCTCGCGAAAGCGGCGGCGGCTGCCGGGAAGGCGGCGCCCGTGGTCGACGACTCGCCGTTGTTCCTCGATGCGTACCACCCGAGCGTCGAAGGTCATCGCATCTACGCGACGCTGCTCGCCGACGAGCTCGCGCGGCTCGGATGGACGCGGCCGCGCTGACGCCGCCGCGCTCGATCAGTCGAACGAGTTCGCCGTCTGGTAGTTGTCGCCGGACGACTCGAGCACGAGCCCGTCGCCGCCGCTCTGCTTCGCGACGTTGCGGGCCAGCGCGGGCCCGTCGTTCGAGACGTGGAATCCGTCGGTCCCCGACTTGGTGGCGCGGTTCCGCGACCACAACGCTCCCGCCAACGACGCGCCGCTGACGAAGGACCGCTCGCCCGCGCGCGAAACCGAGTTGTCGTCGACGATCGCCTGATTGCCGGAGCAGAGGATGCCGTCGACGCCGCAACGCTTCACGCGGTTGGCGACGACGAACGAGTGGTCGGCATCGGGATCGACGAGGATCCCGCTCTTGCCGCCGGTGCTGCGGTTGTCGAGCGCAACGATCGCGTCGGAATCGGCGTCGATGCCGATCGCGTACAGCGGCTCCTTGATCGTGTTGCCGCGCGCGAGCCCAGCCCGCGTCGCGCCGGGCACGGCGCTGTGGAACTCGATCGCGAGATGGCCCGCCTCCTCGACCCGGCAGCCTTCGACCGTCATCGCGCCGCCGACGACCTGGATGCCGCGGCCGCCGCGCACTCTGCAATCGAACACGAGCCCGTGCGTGCCGCCGACGAAGATCGCGGAGTCGTCGGCGTCCATCGTCACGTCACAGCCGACGATCGCGACCGCGGACGAGGCCGACACGTCGATCGGGATCTCCGTGCTCGCGGCGACGCCACAGTCCTCGACGACGACGCGCGTGGTGCCGTCGATGCGCAGCGGCGATGCACCGGCCGCCCGCAGCCGGAACCCGTCGATTCGGATGCCGGCGCAGTTCTTGACCCAGACCGCCGAACCGACGCCGCCGTCGATCACGGCCTTCCCCTTCGCGCGCAGCGCGAGGTCAGCGAAACCGTCGACGGTCACCGACTCGTTCCAGGTGCCCGGCCCGACGACGATCGTGTCGCCGTCCGCGGCGACCGCGACCGCGGCGCCGATCGTCGCGAAGTCCTGCGGCACGCGCCGCACGACGCCTTGCACCGGCGGCGGCAGCGGAGAGAAGCCGTTCAGAAGGTAGGTGCAGATGAACTGGCCCGGCCCGTCGGTCGCGCCGCCCGCGTTCTTCTTCGCGCGGTTGCGCGTGAAGGCGTTCGCGCCGCCGTCGATCCGGAAGCCCGCGCCGCCGCACTTCGACACGGAGTTGCGGTGGAACAAACCGAACGCCGCGGAGCTCGCCACGCGCACGCCGACGCCCGGGCACTTCGCCACTCGATTGCCGGTCACGACCGCGCGGTCGCACAGGACGTCGATGCCGGCGTCGGTCGCTCCGTTCACCGCGTTCGCGGCGAGCACGACCTTGTCGGCGTTGGCCTCGACGAAGATCCCGCGCTCGAGGTTGCCCGCGTCGTTCGTCACCTTGCAGTCGCGCACCAGGATGCTCTCGCCGCCGTCTCCGACGCGAATGGCGGTCAGCGCTCCTTTGACGCGGGTGCGAGCGACGACGCCGCGCCGCGCGCTCGCGTTCGACGAGGCGAAGAACACGCCGGCCGAACCGGCGCTCGTCACCGTGCAGTCGCTGATCACGCAGTCGTCGGACTCGATGCGGAAGCCGTCCTGCGCGGGGTCCTTCACGATCGTGTCGGTGACGACCGGCGCGAACACGTCCTTCAACACGATGCCGTTCGAACTGCCCTCGACGACGCAGCGATCGATCCAGACGCTTTCCGAGTCGAACGCGTGAAC
>CAZBOK010000375.1:0-4588 GCA_964493525.1 uncultured Phycisphaeraceae bacterium
GGCGACGGCGCGCGGCTGTCGGCCGGCCGCCGTCTCCTGCGCGTCCGCCGCCAGAGCCGCGTCCACGGCCGCGCTGCGGAGACCGAGCGCCTGCTCGACGAGCTGCGCACCGCCGCGGTGGGGAAGAGCGGCGCCGTCGGTCTCATCCTCGGCGAAGCGGGCTCGGGGAAGTCGCGCTTGATCGACGCCGCGCTCGACGCGATGGAAGCGGAGAACATCGCGGCGCGCGTCTTCGTGTCGCGCTTCCTCGACCTCGCGACGCCGGTGCCGTGCTTCCCGTTGAACGAAGCGCTGCTGCAGGCATTCGACCTGAAGGACCGCCCGCGGCCTGAGGTGCAGAAGCGGCTGCCGCGGCTCCTGAAGGACCACCTTCCCGAGCGCCGCGTGTTCGCGGACGCGTTCGCCGCGCTGATCGACGACAAGGACCGCGAGTCCGCGCTCGCGCAGCTCCCCGGCGACGCGATCCCCGCGCTCTACGCCGAGGCGTTCCGCACCGTCTCGGCTCGCGCGCCGATCGTGCTGGTGATCGAGGAGCTGCAATGGGCCGACTCCGGGTCGCTGCGCGCGCTCGAGACACTGATCGCCGGCATCGCGCCGTTCCCGATCGCGCTCGTGATGACGGCGCGGTCGGAAGTCCTGGTCGACGCGGAAGGCGACTCGACGCGCGCGCTCTTCGTGCAGCGCTTCCTCTCCGACGATCCGCCGGCGACGAACCTGCAGGCGATCCGGCTCGATCGCCTCGACCGCGACGCCGTGCGCGGGATCGTTCGCGATCTCGCCGTTCCGGAGGAGAACGCCGCCGCGCTTGCGGAACGACTTCACGACGCGAGCGGCGGGAGCCCGGAGATCCTCTTCGCCCTCGTCGACGAGCTCGATCGACGCGGTCGCCTGCGCGACCCGCGCGGCGCGGAGACGCTCCGCCTCGACGTGCCGGCGTCGGTGACCGAGCTGATGGACCGGCGCATCGAAGAGCTCGATGCGGAGTCGCGCCGGTTCCTCGAGTTCGCGTCGGTGTTCGGTACGCGCTTCAAGCCGGAGCCGGTGATCGCGGGCCTCGGTCTCGACTTCGTGACCGCGTCGCAGATCCTCACCCGACTCACGCAGCGCTTCCAGGTGGTGCGCGTGTTCGACAAGGCGTACCGGTTCGATCAGCACCTGCTGCACGACCGCGTGTATCGCGCGATCGAACCGGAGCGCAAGCGCGGCTTCCACGCCGCCGTCGCGCGCGGGCTCGCCAAGGAGATCGCCGATCCGTTCGCGCCGGTCCGCGCGAACTACGAGGCGGGCATCCACTTCTCCCTCGCCGAGGACCACGCGTCGGCGGCGCGCCACCTGGTCGGCGCGGTCGGCTGGCTCGAGGGGCGCAGTCAATACGAGCGCGCCGAGCGGCTCGCGACGGCGGCGGTGGGGCACAGCGAGTCGCTCGAGCGCGACCACGCGCCGCTGCCGCCGGGCGAGCGCGTGCGCGTGTACCAATGTCACGCGACGATCACCGGTCACCTGGGCCGCCGCGACGAGCAGGGCGCATCGCTCCTCGCCGCCGCGCGCGCGGCGCACGAGTCGAACGAGCCCGCGTTGATCGGCCGCACCGAGTGGCATCTCGCGCGATATCACGGCAGCGCTGCTCGCGTGTTCGCGGCGCTGCAGCACTGCGAGAACGCGCGCTCCGCGGCGACGCGCGCCGGCGATCCCGGGTTGAACGCGGCGATCCTCCGCGTCGAAGCCGACGTGCTGCGCACGATGGGCGCGACCGACTACGAAGACCGCCTGCGTGACGCGGACCGGCTCGCGACCGAGGCGAAGGACGAGAGCGGCCGCGCGTTCGGCCTGCTGCTCCTCGGCCAACTGTTCCTCGACACCGACCGCCCGTCCGCCGCGTTGAAGACGTTGAAGGAAGCGCTCGAGTCGTTCGAGCGGCAACGCGATCAGCGCGGCCGCGGCCGCGCGTTCTTCCAGCTCGCGCGCGTGTACCGCGACGTCGGCGACCTCGCGCGCGCGCAGAAAGCGTTGAACGCGGCGGAGCGCGTCGCCGCGGCGAACAGCGATCGGCTGCTCGCGGGACGCTGTCTCTATCTCCACGGGGATCTCGCGCTGCGGCGGCGCGACTACACCGCCGCCAAGGATCAACTCCTCGTCGCGCAGCGCGAGCTCGAGCAGGTCGACGATCGCGGGTACGTGGTCTCGACCCTCGTCACGCTCTCGCTCCTCTACACGGCGACGCGCTTCCCCGAGCGGTCCGGGAACATTTCCGCGGACTATGCGACGCGCGCGGTGAATCTTGCCCGCAGCGTCGGGATCACGCAGTTGATCGCTTACGCCTACACGTCGCTCGCCCTCGCCTACCTCGCGGCGGGCAAACCCGAGTTCGCGCACGCCGTCAGCCGCAAGAACATGAAGGTGCTCGAGGACGAGCCGGTCCTGAAGCGGCGCACCGCCGAGATGCTGTTCGTCCACTATCGTTGCTTGAAGGCGCTCGGGCGGAAAGAAGAGGGCAAGCGCGTGCTGCTGCGTGCACGCGACATCGTGCTCGAGCGCGCGAAGGAGATCCGCGAGCCCGTGTATCGGAAGTCGTTCCGCGAGAGCGATCTCTTCAACGCCGCCGTGTTGGGGGAGGCGGCGCGCGTCGAGGCGGAGTGATCGCTGCGGCGATCGGTCGCAGGTCCGGCGCGCGGCGGAGTCGGCACGAGCTTCGCAATTCGGGCCGCGATGAACCACGCAGCGACGGCACCGGCTCTCGAGAAGTTCGAGTACGACGATTCGATCGTCCGCAAGTTCGCGTTCGCCACGATCACCTGGGGTGTGGTCGGCATGCTCGTCGGGCTCTTCGCCGCGCTCGAGCTCGTCGTCCCCACGCTCGACTTCGGGAAGCAGTGGCTCGCGTTCGGCCGCATCCGGCCGCTCCACACCAACGCGGTGATCTTCGCGTTCGCGGGCAACGCGATCTTCGCCGCGATCTACTGGTCGTCGCAGCGGCTCCTGAAGGCGCGGATGTGGAGCGACGCGCTCTCCGCGATCCACTTCTGGGGCTGGCAGCTCATCATCGTCTCGGCCGCGATCACGTTGCCGCTCGGCATCACGCAGTCGAAGGAGTACGCCGAGCTCGAGTGGCCGATCGACGTCGCGATCGCGGTGGTGTGGGTCGTGTTCGCGATCAACTTCTTCGCGACGATCGCGAAGCGCCGCGAGCAGCATCTGTACGTCGCGATCTGGTTCTACATCGCGACCGTGATCGCCATCGCGATCCTGCACATCTTCAACAACCTCGTCGTCCCCGTCTCGCTGTGGAAGAGCTACTCGATCTACGCGGGCGTGCAGGACGCCTTCATGCAGTGGTGGTACGGGCACAACGCCGTCGCCTTCTTCCTCACCACTCCGTTCCTCGGCCTCATGTACTACTTCCTGCCGAAGGCCGCGGAGCGTCCGGTCTTCTCATACCGACTCTCGATCCTGCACTTCTGGTCGCTCGTCTTCCTCTACATCTGGGCCGGTCCGCACCACCTGCACTACACCGCGATCCCCGCGTGGCTCTCGACGCTCGGGATGCTGTTCTCGCTGATGCTGTGGATGCCGTCGTGGGGCGGGATGCTGAACGGCCTGCTCACGCTGCGCGGCGCGTGGAACAAGGTGTCGGAGGATCCGGTTCTCAAGTTCTTCGTGGTCGGCATCACCTTCTACGGGATGTCGACTTTCGAAGGACCGATGATGTCGATCAAGAGCGTCAACGCGCTCTCGCACTACACCGACTGGACCATCGCGCACGTCCACGGCGGCGCGCTCGGGTGGGTCGGGTTCATGTCGTTCGGCATGCTGTATTGGCTCGCGCCGCGCCTGTTCCAGACCGGGCTCTGGAGCAGGAAGGCGATGTCGACGCACTTCTGGATCGGCACGATCGGGATCCTGCTCTACATCGTCCCGATCTACGCGGCGGGGTTGACGCAGGGGTTGATGTGGCGCGCGTTCGACTCGAACGGCTCGCTGCTCTACGGCGACTTCATCGAGACCGTGGTGAAGCTGCTCCCGCTGTACTGGATGCGCGCGTTCGGCGGGACGCTGTACCTCACCGGCGCGGTGATGTGCTTCGTCAACCTGTTCATGACGTGGCGCGCGCGACCGGCCACCTACCTGCCGTCGATTGCCGAAGCAGCGCCCCTGCCGGCGCGGACGAAGGAAGCGCCGTTGCCGCTGCCCGACATTCCGGCGACCGCGGAGATCGGCAGGAAGCTCACCGCGTGGTCCGCGATGGACTGGCACCGGCGCTGGGAACGCTGGCCGCTCAAATTCACCGTGTGGGTCGTGATCGCGGTCGCGACGGCGTCGCTGTTCGAGATCATTCCGACGTTCGTCGTGAAGTCGAACGTGCCGACGATCGCGACCGTCACGCCCTACACGCCGCTCGAGCTGCTCGGTCGCGACGTGTACGTGTCGGAGGGCTGCTACAACTGCCACTCGCAGATGGTGCGGCCGATGCGCCACGAGACCGAGCGCTTCGGCGAGTTCTCGAAGGCCGGCGAGTTCGTCTACGACCATCCGTTCCAGTGGGGCAGCCGGCGCATCGGCCCGGACCTGCACCGCATCGGCCAGCGCAACA
>CAZBOK010000376.1:0-4588 GCA_964493525.1 uncultured Phycisphaeraceae bacterium
GCAGGTGTTCTCGATCGGGCTGGTCGGCGAGATCATCATCTTCACGCAGGCGAAGAACCTGAAGGAGTACCGCCTGTACGAGGAGGCCGAGGAGTCCGCGCGCACGCGGCGGATCCGCGATCGCAGCGGCGACGGGAGCGGCGTCCGCAAGTGAGGCGTCCATTCGGAGCGCTCGCGGGAATCGTCCTGCTCGCGTCCGCCGTCCGGCTGCCGTTCCTGCTCGGCTTCGCGGTCGACGACGACGAGTACTACACGCTGCGCAACGCGGAGCACCTCGCGGACGACGTCATGCCGGAGTCGGTGCGCGCGTATCCCGTCGCGTTCGTCGCCACGCGCGCGATGCTCGAGCTGTTCGGCCGCAACACGTTCGGCCTGCGCATCCTGCCGTTCGCGTGCGGAGTGCTCGCCGTGTTCCTCGCCGCGCGCATCGGACGCCGCCTCATCGGTGAGCACGACGCCCTGCTCGCGGCGCTCGTGCTCGCGCTGTGGCCGTGGCACCAGTACTTCAGCGGACTCGCGCGGTACTACTCGCCGCTCTTCCTGCTCGCGCTCGTGCTCCTGCATTTCGCCGCGCGGTTGCAGGATCGATGGTCGGGGCGCGACGCGCTCGCGGCCGGCACGTGCCTGATGCTGCTCGGCTTCACACATCCGACCGGCATGCTCGCCGGAGCGGCGCTGATCCCCGCCGCGCTCGGCGATCGAGAGCGCGTGCGACGCGGCTGGAAGCCGGCGCTGCTCGTGGTGCTCGCGCTGTGCGCGATCGGCTGGTTCACGCCGGCGCGCGGGACGATCGTCCGCGTGCTGAGCGGCGCCGGCGGTCACGGCTACGACGCCGCGCACGTCGTCCTGGGGATCGTGCAGAACGTCACACCCGCGCTCATCGCGTTCGCGGCGTTCGGCGCGCTCGGCCTCGTGAGCGAGCGGCGCGAGCGGTTCCTCCTGCTCGCATCCGCGGCGCTCGTGCCGATCGTGTGCGTCATCGGTCTGGCCGTCGCCGGCCTCGAGGTGCAGCCGCGCTACGCGTTGGTCGGGATGCCCGCGATCGTGCTCGCGGCCGGCGCCGGACTCGAGCGCATCGTGCGGCCGCTGCTCGATCGCCCCGCGCTCGCGCGCGCCTCGGTCGCCGCGTGCCTCGCCGCGTTCGCGCCGTCCGTCCTGTCGAACGTCCGGGACGGCGACCGTCACGACACCGCCGCCGCCGCGGATTTCCTGCGCACGCGACTCGCGCCGACCGACGTGGTGCAGGCCGAAGGCCACAGCCTCCTGCGCACCGCGCTGTTCGGATTCGAGCGTTGGCTGCCGCCCGGTTACCGCGAAGCGGACGGCACGCCGCATCCGACGGTGCTCGACGAGATGCCGCCCGACGCCGTGGCGCTGCACGCGATCGCGGCGAACCATCTGCACGCGTGGTTCGTGACGCCGGCGAACCCGTGGGAGGCTCCGCCATCGAAGGCGTCGCGCGACTGCGTCGACTGGTTGCGCGCCCACGGTCGCCGCGTCGCGCGGATCGGCGCCCGGCGCTTCGACTACCACCGCAACGTCATCTACGTGTTCGAAGTCGGGGCTCGACGCGCGTGAGCGGGGAGACCTCGGTCCGCCGCCACGATCCGGCGAACGACGCGGAGCTCGACCGCTTCGTGCTCGGCCACGCGCACGGCACGTTCTTCCATCGCCCGGCGTGGGGAGAGTTCGTGCGCGAGTCGTTCGGCCACGAGCCGTGGACGTTGGTCGTGCGCCGCGGCGGCGCGCTCGCCGGGGCGTTGCCGCTGTTCCGCGTGCGCCGGCCGTTCTCGGGCTCGTCGCTCGTGTCGGTTCCGTACGGCGTCTACGGCGGCATCGTGGCGGACGACCCCGACGCCGCGTCCGCGCTCGAGGACGCCGCGCGCGCGCTCGCGATCACGCTCGGCGCGGGGCACGTCGAGCTGCGGCAGCTGCACGACCCGGGCGGCAGCCGCTCGTCCTGGCCGGCGTCCGACCTGTACGTCACGTTCCTGCGCGACCTGCCGGACGACCCGGACGAATGCCTCGAGACGATCCCGCGCAAGTCGCGGGCGTCGGCGCGGCAGGCGCGTGACAAGCACGGCATGGAGTTCGTCGCGGGCCGCGACCTCCTCGACCCGTTCCACCGGCTCTTCCTCGTGAACAAGCGCTCGCTCGGATCGCCCGCGTTCGATCGCGCGTTCTTCGCGCGGCTCGTCGCGAAGTTCGGCGACGACGTCCTGCTGCACGGCGTGCGGATGAACGGGCGCGTGATCGCGACCTGCCTGTCGTTCGTCTTCCGCGACACGCTGATGCCGTACTACTCGGGCTCCGAGCCCGGCACCGAGCGGCTCGGCTCGATGAACTTCCAGTACTGGCAGTTGATGGTCGACGCCACGAAGCGCGGCCTCGGCACGTTCGACTTCGGCAGATCGCGGCGCGGCTCCGGCGCGTTCGACTTCAAGGAGCACATGGGGTTCACGCCGACGCCGCTCTCGTACCGCTACTTCCTCCCGCAAGGCGGCGCGCCGCCGAGCGTGAACCCGTCGAACCCGAAGTTCGAGGTGGTGCAGGAAGTCTGGCGGAGGCTCCCGCTGAGCGTGGTGGAACGACTCGGGCCGCGATTGCTGAAATACCTGCCGTAACGAACGATCGCGGTTCGAAGGGGGGGAGCAGCGCGATGGAAGAGCGGGAGTTCGCGGCGCGCGTCGAGCGATGGACCCTGGTCGCCGAAACGAATCCGCGCGGATACCGCCTGCGCGTCGCCGCGTTCGCGCTCGTGGGTTACGGGTTCGTGTTCGGCTGGCTCGCGCTCCTGCTGGGCGTGCTGTTCGGGCTCGGGTTCCTCGCGTTCGAGGTGACCGAGACGATGCTGCTCGTCGCGAAGCTCGTGCTCCCGTTGCTCATCGTCATCATCGTCGTCGTTCGCGCGCTGTGGGTGCGTCTCGAGCCTCCTTGGGGAGTCCGGCTGTATCGGTGCGACGTGCCCCGACTGTTCGAAGTGATCGATCGTCATCGCGCCACGCTGCGCGCCCCGCGCGTTCACGTCGTCCTCTGCGACACCCTGTTCAACGCCGGAATCGTGCAGATCCCGCGGCTCGGCGCCTTCGGGTGGCAGCGGAACTACCTCGTTCTCGGACTACCGCTGATGTCCGCGCTGCCCGCCGCGGAGCTCGAAGCGACGATCTTGCACGAGCTCGGACACTTGATGGGCTCGCACGGCAAGCTCTCGAGTTGGATCTACCGACTCAACATCACCTGGTCGCGAATCCTGGAGCGGGTCGAGAAACTCGCGCGCGTCGGGAGATCGAAAGCCATCGGGTCGCCGCTCGTCGCGTTCTCGCGCTGGTATTTCCCGCGGTTCAACGCGCTGTCCTTCGTTCTTCGCCGTGCTCGCGAGGGAGAAGCGGACCGCGCGGCGGCGAACGCATGCGGGGCCGAGACCGTGCGGAGCGCGTTGGTCCGGATCGCGCGCGCGGGCCGGTGGGCCGCCACGTCGTTCTGGCCGGCGCTCGTGGCGCGCTCGCGCAACGAACCCGAGCCGCCCGCGCGGATCTTCCGGGAGTTCGCCGCGGCGGTCCGCGAACTCCCCGCGGACAGCAGCCGATTCGTCGATGAAGCGCTCGCCGCGAATACCGGGATCGCAGACACGCACCCCTGCCTGCGCGAGCGGATCGCGGCGATCAACGTCGAGCCGAAGGCCGACGTGGCGCCGTTCGAACGATCGGCGGCGGAAGAATTCCTCGGCGATGCACTCGATCGTGTCGAGACTCGGCTCTCCAACGGGTGGCATGAGTGGAACTCGAAAGACTGGTCCGAGCGATTTCGGCGCGCCGGTGCCGAGCGCGCGCGACTCGCCGAGTTGGAGAGCGCGCGCGAACAGTCGCAGCCGTCGCTCGATCAGGCGTGGGAGCGCGCGACGCTCCTCGCCGCGGAATCGCGGCACACGGAGTTCGAAACTGCACTCGAGGAGATCGTCGCGCGGGCTCCCGACTTTGCTCCCGCGCTGCTCGCGCTCGGCGGCACCAGGCTCGGCCGCGATGACGAGCGAGGACTCGCGCAGGTCGAACGCGCGATGGCGCTCGCGCCGGCCGCGACGCTCGCCGCTTGCGATGCGGCGTATGGGTTCCTGAAGCGCGCTGGCCGAGGCGACGAAGCGGTGCGATACGCCGAACGCTGGCGCGCACGCTCGGCGCTGCAGAGTCGTGACGCGGCGGAGCGCGAAGGATTCATCATCGGCGAACCGGTCGAAGCGCATCGACTCGAAGCGCACACGCTCGACGGAGTCGCGGCCGCGCTGCGTCGGATCCCCGGAATCCGGAAGGCCTACCTGGTCCGGAAGCGGCTCACCGCGTTTCCCGACCCGCCGATTTTCGTGATCGGGCTCGTCACGACGCCGTGGTGGCTGCTCCATCGGCGGAAGCGCGGCATCGCGTTGCGCGATCGCGTCCTGCGCGACGTTCGCCTGCCGTCGCGCTGGTTCTGTCTTGCTCTCGACGGCGTGCCGTACTCGACACGTGCGAACTTCATCCGCGTCGCCGGCCGTTCGCTGATCTGACCCGCCGTCACCGTGCCGCGACGATCACGCGCGCGGCGGCGGCGAGGTCCT
>CAZBOK010000377.1:0-4586 GCA_964493525.1 uncultured Phycisphaeraceae bacterium
AGTAGTACCGGCCGAGCGCCTTGCGATCCTCGTCGTCGTCGGTGATGCGCGCCAGCGCCGCGACGATCTCCTCGCCGCGTCGCGCCGCCGCCGCGAGGTCCTTCGGCACGTGGCGCAGCGTCGGCGTCGCACCGTCGCCGCCGGCCGTGACCTCGAAGCGCTCCTCCCACGGGAGGCGCAGCGCGATCGCGAACTGTCCGATGATCTCGGGAGACAGCGGCGCGTCCTGGCGCGGATCGACCGACAGCGCGAACACGTCGAGCGCTTCGTCGTGGCCCCGCAAGTGGGGGACGAGCGAGTGCGCCTGGCGCGGGTCGCGGAGCATGAGGAGCGTGCGGTCGCTCGGGTGCGGCGCGAACGGACCGAACGTCGCGCCGATCGTCCGAGCGAACGCCGACGCGACCGGCATCATCTCGGCGGGATGGAACTGCACGTGTCGCGGCACGCGGTCGAGCGCCGTCGTCGCGGCGACCAGGCGGCGCAGGATCCCGGCGACGAACTCGACGCCGACGGTCGCGTCGACCAGCATCGCCTCGCCGTCGCGCGCGTCGCGCGGGAGGTGCAGCAGCACGCCGCCTTGCTCGATGAAGTGCCAGTCCCGTGCATTGAGTGCGCGCTTCGTGCCGAGGCGCGCCGCGCGCGCGAGGAGCCCGGCGAGCGCGTCGACCTGCGCCGCGTCATCCGCGCCGGGGCCGCCTTTGCGGTCGAGCTGCTCGAACGCCGCCTCCGCGCCCGCGAGGTCGCCGCCGTAGAGCCGTGATTCGACGAGCAGCGCCTGCGCCGAGAACGATTCCGCCGCCGACAGCGCGTCGTCGCCGGCAGAGACGGCGAACAACGGCGTCGCGGCGCGATAGTCGCCGGCGAGGAAGAGCGCGTAGCCGAGCTCGTAGCGGACCAGCGCCTGGAGCGGGTGGCCTTCGACCTTCAGCGCGCAGCGCTCGAGGTAGCGCGCGCCGAGCGCGGGACGGCCGGCGCCGGTGAGGTGGAACCCGAGGTCATAAAGAGGTTGCGGCTCCTCGGGCTCCTCGGCGACCGACAGGAACAGCGCCCGCTCGGCCATCGCGCCGCTCTGCTCGGCGACCTCCGCCGCCGCGACCAACGCCTCGCGGGACAACGGCTCCGATTCCAGGACGTCGAGCAGCGTGCGCAGCGCGCCCCGCAGATCGCCCCGCTCCATCCTCACCCGGGCGGCGTCGATCCCGCTCGGCTCGCTCTCGTCACGCTTCATCCGGGAGACTGTAGCCGACCGCCCGGTTGTGCTTGAATGACCGCGTGGTCCAGCTGGCGGTCATCAACCAAAAGGGCGGGGTCGGAAAGACCACCACCACGGCGAACCTCGGGGCCGGTCTCGCGCGCCTCGGGAAGCGCGTCCTCCTGCTCGACTTCGACCCGCAGTGCAACCTCACGGCGCACCTGCTCGAGCGGCTCCCCGACGGCAAGCCGTCGACTTACGAGCTGCTGCGCACCGGCGTGTCGATCGAGAGCGTGATGCTCGAGACGCGGATCCCCGGCCTGTTCCTCGTGCCCGCGAACGGCGACCTCGCGTCGGTCGAGATGGAGCTGGCCACCGAGATCGGCCGCGAGACGATTCTGCGCGATCAGCTCAAGAAAGCCGCCGACGCGGGGCAGAAGTTCGACCACGTCCTGATCGATTGCCCGCCGTCGCTCGGGCTGCTCGCGATCAACGCGCTCACCGCCGCGGACGAAGCGCTCGTCCCGATCCAAGCCGAGTTTTTTGCGCTTCAGGGAATGGCGCGCTTCGTCGAAGTGCAGCAGTTGGTGCGCCAGCGCCTGAATCCGGCGCTGAAGCTCGGAGGCATCCTGATCTGCATGTGGCGCGGCAACGCGAACCTCTCGCGCGAAGTGCGGGACGAAGTGAAGAAGGTCTTCGGCGACGTCCTCTATGACTCGATCATCCGTCAGAACGTGAAGCTGGCGGAGGCGCCGTCGGCCGGGAAGACGATCTTCGAGTACGCGCCCGAGTCGAACGGCGCGGCGGACTTCGCCGCGGTCACTCTCGAGTTCCTGCGACGCCACGGCGAAGCGACCGATCGGTCGCCCGAGGCGGCGCTGGCGGTTCTCACCGCGGTCCAAGGCGGCGCGTCCGAAGGCGCCGCGGCGGCGAGCGGCACGGGTTGAGGTCGGGAGGGTTTCGATGCGATCGTCCGTCCTGTCGATCACGTTCCTCGTCGGAGTCGCCGCGCTCGCGCGCGTCGCCGCGGCCGCCGATCCGCCCGCCGCGTGGAACGTCCACATCGTGACGAAGGCCGGCATGCACTACGACGGCGTCATCATGCGCACGCCGAAGGTCGAGCCGATCTTCGCGGCCGAGGACGGCCCGAAGCTCGACGCGGTCCCCGCCGACCTTCCGATCGAGATCCGCTGGTTCAACGGACTGAACGGTTCGATCGGCGTGCGTGCGGGCAAGATCAAGTCGATCGAAGTGAAAGGCACGCTCGCGGACGCCGACGTGAAGACACGCGAGCAGCAGTCGGAAGCGAACAAGGAAGACAAGTGGAAGGCGGAGCTCGAGCGCCTGCAGATCGTCCAGAACGATCGCACCACGCGCGCGCTCGCCGAGGCCGACGCCGCCGCGGCCGCCGCCGCCGAGGCGCTGCGCCTCCCCGAGATCCCCGCCGATTTGAAGCCGATGCTCGAGAAGTACCCGCCCGAGCAGGGTTGGGTGCCGGCGAAGAAGGACGAGCTGTACCACCAGACGGTGATCCTGAACTCGCGACCGCTCACGGAGCAGGAGCGCCAGTGGCTCGACGAGTACGACGACTGGAAGCCGGCCTTCGACGCGTGGTTCGCGCGCGAGCAGCGCAAGATCGAGCTCGAGCAGAAGGCGAAGGAGGATGCGGAGAACGGCGTCCCCGGCGCGGCGAGCCAGCCCGCGCCGACCGGAGCGGCGAAGCCGGAGCCGAGCGGCACCGCGAAAAGCGAAGCGTCGAACACGGATCCCGATCACCCGACGCAAGACGAGCTCGCGCTCCTGCCGAAGCGTCTCGATCCGGGTGTCCCGAAGCCGATCAAGATCGATCCGAAGACGAAGAAGCCCGTCGGCCTCGATCCCGGTGTCGCGAAGCCGACCAACCTGACGAACGGCGAGCGCCCCTGAACCGGCGCGCCTCCCGCGCCGCGTGAACGTCCCGATCGAAAGCCGCACCCGCCTCGCCCGCGCGGCGGAATTGCACCGCCGCATCGCGGCGGACGGCGAGCGTCCGTGGTGGGCGCCGCTCCTCGTCGCCGCGTCGGTCCCGTACGGCGCCGTCGTCCGCGTCCGCAATCGACTCTTCGACGCCGGAGTCCGCCGCGCGGCCCGAGTGTCCGCGCCCGTCATCTGCGTCGGCAACCTCACGACCGGCGGCACCGGCAAGACGCCGCTCGTCGTCCTCCTCGCGACCGCCGCGCTGCGCGCCGGCAAGCAGCCCGCGATCGTGACGCGCGGATATCGACGCGGCGGCGATCGCGCGCGGACAAGCTCCGACGAAGTGGACGTGTACCGCCGGCTCGTCCCGGGGGCGAAAGTCACGGTCGACGCGGACCGCGTGCGCGGCGCGCGCGCCGCGATCGACGGCGGCGCCGATCTCGTCCTCCTCGACGACGGCTTCCAGCATCGGCGACTGCACCGCGACGTCGACCTCGTCCTTGTCGACGCGCGCGATCCGTTCGGCGGCGGCCGGCTCCTTCCCGCCGGATCGCTCCGCGAGCCGGTCGATGCGGCGCTTCGCCGCGCCACCGCCGTGATCGTCACGCGCGCCGACCGCGTCGAGCGCGCGCAAGTCGACCGACTCGTCGCCGATCTGCGACGCGTGCGGCCGAACCTCCCGGTCTGGCGCGAGCGCCACGTCCCGATCGCGCTCCTCGATGCCGACGGCAATCCGCTCGGTGCTCCGCATCGCATCGCCGGTCAACGCGTGCTCGTCCTGTCCGGCATCGCGGACCCGACCGCGCTCGCGCAGTCGATCGAGTCGGTCGGCGCGACGCCGATCCGCGTGCTCGACTTCGGCGATCACCACGAGTTCACGGACCGCGAGCTCGGCGACGTGGCGGCGGAGGCGGTGCGCGCCGGCGCGAGCGTCATCGTGACGACGGAGAAGGACCTGGTGCGGATCGGGCCGTGGAGCGGAGCGGTGCCGTTGCGGGCGTTGCGGATCGCGGCGGAGATCGGGAGCGATGCGGATCGGGCGGAGATGGGAAGGGTGGTGGGGTTTCCGGTTTGACGCGAGGTGGCCGGGCAGCGGACGCGCGGTGCGCTTCGCGCACGGTCCTCGCTGCGGGTCGGCGCTGGAGGCGATGCAGTCGGAGGTCTGAGGACCGGTGGCAGTGCACTTCGCTGGCTGGCGTCCTCGCTGCGGATTGTGCGCGAAGCGCACCGCGCGTCCGCTGCCCGGTGGTGCGACCCATCCCCCTGCCCTTGGGGCGAAAGCAAGTGCGGAGGGGGATCGATTCCGCGCCGCGTTGCGGCGCGATCGATCCCCGACCTTTGATCGCGCAGGACGAGGGTGGATCTTGGTGCGCCCTCGCCGCGGGTCGTGGTCTTTGTGGTGCGCTCGTGGCGTGCACTGTGATCCCCGAGTCCTCGC
>CAZBOK010000378.1:0-4568 GCA_964493525.1 uncultured Phycisphaeraceae bacterium
GTCCTTCGCGATGACCTCGTTCAGCGCCGCGAGCCCTTCGTCGGTGCGGTTCAGCGCCAGCAGCGCGGCGCCGCGGAACGACGCGGCGTCGAGGTTGCCGGGCTCGACTTCGACCGCGTGCTCGAACTCGGCCAGCGCCTGCGGGAGGTCGCCGCTCACCGCGCGACGATTCCCCAGGACGATGCACTGCATCGCCTCCGTGTCATCGAGGTAGCCGAGCGCGTCGAGCTCGCGGACGCGGGCGTGTCGTGCGAGCAGCTCCTCGCCTTCCGCAGTCGCGCCTTTGCGCAGCAGCAGTTGCCCGAGCGCGAACAATCCGGCGACGTGGTCGGTCTTCATCCCGAGCACGCGGCGGAACTGGCGCTCGGCGAGCGCGACGTCGCCGCGGTCGTTCGCGAGCACGCCGAGCCGGTACCACGCTTCCACGTTCTTCGGGTCGGTCTCGGTCGCTTTGGTGTACAGCCGCTCGGCGGCGGGACCGTCCTCCTTGAACTCCGCGACGGCGCCGAGCAATCGGTACACGTTGCTGAGCTGGTTCGCCGGCAGACCGATCGCGAGGGCCGCACGCGCGTGGCGCAGTGTCGCATCGACGTCGTTCGCTTCGTTCCACGCCGCGAACGCGCAACGGGCTTGCAGATCGGCGTTGTACGGCGACTTGCGGAGCTGGCGCATGAGCTCCGCGCGATCCGCTTTCGCGTGCGCGCCCGCGTCGGTCTTCGGCGGCGCGCCCTTCGCACCGCGCGGATTGCGCGGCGCGTTCGTCGGCAGCGTCGACTGCGCCGGCGGTGCAGACTTCGCGGGCTCCGGCGCGGCCCCGGGCATCGTCTTCAACTCGTCGACGAACGCCTTCATCTCGATCGGGTCGAGCGGTGCGTACGGATCGGCGGGGGGCGTCCGCGTCTTCGTCTCGCTGCGGTCGCACCCAGCGACCCCCGCGACGGTCGTCGTCGCGACGAGCGCGAGGACGAGGGCATGCGCGATCGACGAGCGCGGAACGCTCACGGCTCGCCCCGGCGGATGGTGACCGCACGGTCGGCGGCGATCTTCTCGCGCTTCTCGGTCGTGCCGTCGGGCCAGTGGATCTCGAGATCCGCGGTGGTGGCATCGCCGAGTCCGATATGCAGGAGCACGTCGCTGCTCGACTGGTACGAGCCTCCGGGCTGGACCTCGATCGACTGGCGTTTGCCGCCGGCCGCGACATCGACGCGCGCGCCGACCGCGAAGCGGTTCTTCTCGGGCTGCGAGAGCCGCACCGTGAGCCAGTGGCCGTGCGGGCTCGTGTTCTCGAGGATCGCGGGACGATCGTCGATGTTCGCGACGACGAGGTCGACGTCGCCGTCCCCGTCGAGATCGCCCGACGCGAGCCCGCGGCTGCACTGCACCAGCGCGAAGCCCGGGCCCGCCTTCAGCGAGATCTCCTCGAACCGTCCGGCGCCGTCGTTGAGGAACAGATGGTTGCGCTCGCCGTAGCCGCAGACGTCCTTGAGCGGGGAGTTGTCGACGCCCTGGTAGATGTGGCCGTTCGCGACGACGAGATCGCGGTCGCCGTCGAGGTCGACGTCGAGGAACAGCGTGCCCCATCCCATCTGCGTGTACGACGCGGAGCGCAGGTCCCCGTGCGCCGCGTTCGCGTCCCACAGTCCGCCGCCGAGGTTCCGGTACAGCGTGTTGTAGTCGAACGCGAAGTTCGTCACGAAGAGGTCCGGCTTGGTGTCGCAATCCGCATCGCCGGTGCAGACGCCCATCCCCGACTGCGCCATGCCGTCCGAGCTGTAGGCGACGCCGGCGAACACGCCCTGCTCGACGAACTTGCCGGTCGCGCGGACCTCGTTCACGAACAGGAAGTTCGGGGTCGTGTCGTTCGCAACGTAGAGATCCGGGTCGCCGTCCTGATCGGCGTCGAGCCACTGCACGCCGAGCCCGTAGGCCGCGTCGACCGAGTTGATGCCGGACTCCTTCGACACGTCGGTGAAGCGGCCCGCGCCCTCGTTGCGATACAGCACGTCCGGCTGCGGCGGCAGGCCCTGCGGTCCGCGGTAGCTCGGCACGCCCTTCCAGTTCGTGCCCTTGTCCGGCGGATGCGCCCAGTCGAACTCGAGATAGTTCGCGACATAGAGGTCGAGGTCGCCGTCCTGGTCATAGTCGGCGAAGCCGCACGAAGTGCTCCAGCGGTCGCAGTCGACGCCCGCTTCGTGAGCGACGTTCTTGAACTTGCCGGTGCCGTCGTTCACGTCGAGCGCGTTCGGTCCCCAATTCGCCACGTAGAGGTCGAGGTCGCCGTCGTCGTCCACGTCGCCCGCCGCCGCACCGCCGCCCCAGGCGCTGTCGTGCAGGCCCGCCGCATCGGTGACGTCCGTGAACTTGAAGCCGCCGTCGTTGCGGTACAGCCGGTCGCTCTGCGCGCGATTCGTCCCGTAGGTTTCCTTCGTCGCGCCCTGCACGAAGAAGAGGTCGAGGTCGCCGTCCCCGTCGGCGTCGAACAGCGCGACGCCCGCGCCGATCGAGTCGAGGATGTACTCCTTGCCGGGCGCGCCGCAGACGTTCTTGAAGTCGACGCCGCTCGCCGCGGTGCGATCTTCGAACCACGGGCCGGTCGCCGGGCTCGAACGATTGCACGCGGTCACGACCGACAGAACGGCGGCGGCAGCGAACTGCCGCGTCCTGAAGTGGATCATCCGGTCCTCGCTGAACGCGCGGATGATAAGGTCTCCCCCCGAATCGGACACGAAACTGCCGGGGCGGATTCGAATCGGCGCGCGCGCGCCGCCCAGGAGCACCGAGAACGCGCCGGGGAGTTCGAGAATGCGATCGATCTACATGGCCCTTGCGTCGTGCCTGCTCGCCGCGGCAGCGAGCGCGTCCACCCGCAGCGTTCCCTCCGGCGCATACCCGACGATCCAGGACGGTGTCGACGCGGCGCTTCCGGGCGACAAGGTGCAGATCGCGGCGGGCACGTACCACGAGCACGTCGTGATCGGCGGCAAGACCGACTTGCGCGTGCGCGGCACGGGCATCGTCACGATCGACGGCGACGGCACGGGCACTCCGCTCCTGATCAACGGGAACAGCCAGGACATCATCGTCGCGAACCTGCGCTGCCGGAACTCGGGCGGCGCCCTCGACGCGGGCGTCGGCTGCGGCATCTCGAACAACACGCTGTTCGACAAGGTCTCGGTGACCGACTGCATGTTCGGATTCGAGATCGCGTTCGCCGGCGGCGCGCGCGTCGAGAACTGCACTGTCTCGGGCACGACGTCGGACGGGATCCTCGTCCTGGTCGGCCAGTCCGCGATCATCGACACCAAGGTCGATCACGCGGGCGGCGCGGGAATGAACCTGAACGGGGTCACGATCTTCGTCGAAGGCTGCACCGTCGATCGTTCGACCGGGCACGGCATGGACGTGAACGCGACGGGCATCGAGATCGTCGGGAACAAGGTCACGAACTCGGGCGGCAACGGCATCAACATCAGCGCGACCACCGAGTCCGCGTTCATCGCGAACAACAAGGTGTCGGTCGCGGGCGGCGGAGGAATCCTCGTCGAGAACGGCGCGACCGGCATCGTGCTCGAGCACAACTCGGTCAAGCGCGCGACCGCCGCGGGCATCGACCTCGATGCGGAGGCGTGCCTGCTCTACACGAACTCCGCGAAGCGGTGCGCCGACGGCATCCGGATCCGCGAGGCCGCGGACGACTGCATGGTCTCCCGCAACTCGGCGAAGTCGAACACGAACGACGGGATCGAGGTCTCCGGCGACGGCGCGGTGTTCGCCAAGAACACGTCGATCGGAAACGGTGCGTTCGACCTGAACGACACGAACGGCGTCGGCACGACGAACGCCTACTTCGGCAACAGTTTCCCGAACAAGAACATCTGACGTCAGCGACCGGCGCGCGCGGTCTCCGGGTCGCGCGCCGGCGCTTCGCGCGGCGGCGAGCGCGGCTCGCGCAACGGCTCGACGAAGCCGCTTTCGCGCCACCGGTAGCGTCCGGCGAGAACGTCCTGCGCGAGGCGGTACATCCGCGCGTCGTCGTTGTCGTCGAGCGCGGCGAAGTTCGCCCGCACGCGACGCCGCGCGATGCGGCAGAAGAGGTCGGCCAGCTCGACGGCCGACGCATCGCCGACGTTCGCATCCGCGAGCGCGGTCGCGCGCGCGCAAGTGGCGGCGATCGCGGTGAGGTCGACGCCGATCTCCACGACGCGCGCGAGCAGCGCTTCCTTGCGCTCGAGCGCGGGGCCGTAGCGCAACATCTTGCCGAACGTCTTGCGCGCGAGCCGCTTCGCCGAGCGGCGCACGAACGCGAGGTGTCCGCGCAGCGCGGCAGGCGCATCGGGGAGCGGGCGCCCGCCCGGAAGCAACTGCTTCACGATCCATGCGGGGTAGAAGGCGGCGCAGCGCAGCACGATCTTCACCTTCTCGCCGAACGTCACGCCCGGCTTGAAGAGGTCGCCCGCGCGGCGCAGATGGAAGTCGAGCGCCTCGCGCGCGAGGAACAGGTGCATGATCTCGGTCGTGCCCTCGACGATGCGGTTGATGCGCGCGTCGCGCAGCATGCGCTCGACGGG
>CAZBOK010000379.1:0-4566 GCA_964493525.1 uncultured Phycisphaeraceae bacterium
CCGCGCGCACGCGTTGCGGTTCGACTTGCGCGACCGCGCGCGACCGGCGCCGCTGATCGCCGAGGCGGAGGCGCTGGTCGGCCCGCTGTTCGGACTGGTCAACAACGCCGGCGTGCGGAAGGACGCGTCGCTCGCGTTCACGCCGGACGCCGACATCGACGAAGTCCTCGACGCCGACCTCGGCGGGACGCTGCGCCTCACGCGCGCGGCCGTCCCCGGCATGGTCACGCGGCGCGCAGGATCGATCGTGAACGTCGCGTCGCTCTCCGCGCTGCACGGCGTCGCGGGGCAATCGGTCTACGCCGCGGCGAAGGCCGGCGTGATCGGCTTCACGCGCGCGCTCGCGCGCGAGCTCGGCAAGCGCGGAGTGCGGGTGAACGCCGTCGCGCCCGGTTTCGTCGCGACCGACTTCACCGCGGCGCTGCCCGACGCGGCGGTGAAAGCGCTACGCGCGAGCGAGTGCCTGCCGACCGGCGTCGACGCGGCGCAGGTCGCCGACGCGGTGACGTGGCTGCTCGCGCCGGAGTCGAGCGCGCTCACCGGTCAGGTCGTGACGGTCGACGCCGGGAGCTCCGCGTGACCGAGCCGCGCGACTCGCGCCGGAAGAACCCGCACGAGCCCGACGCATCCCCTCTCCTCAAGCGACTGCTCGGTCCGTTCTACGTGACCGGAGCGTTCTGGTACCGCTTCCACTACTTCGGCGTGTCGGTGCTCCCACGCGTGCCGGTCGCCTGGTACGTCGCGCTGTTCACCTTCTTCTTCTGGGTGACGCTGCGGCGCATGCGCCACGCGATCGCGAACAACCTCGTGCCGGTGCTCGGCCCGTGCGGGCCGTGGGAGCGTGAGCGCCGCATCTTCCGCACGATGCACTCGTTCGCATGGTGCATGAGCGAGCGGTACGAGCAGTTCTGGGCGCGCCGGAAGCTCGCGTTCGTGCTCGAGAACGACGCGATCTGGGATCGACTCGCGCAGTCGCCGCGCGGCCTCATCATCCTCACCGCGCACCTCTCGAACTGGCAGGCCGGCTCGATGATCCCCACACACGCGCGCGTGATCGGCGACCACGCGAAACGCATGCACGTGGTGCGCGAGATCGAGCAGGACGGCGCCGCGCAGGAGTTCGTCGCCGATCTCCTCGAGCGCTGGACCCACGTGAAGTACGTCACGCATTTCGCCGCCGACTCCGCGGCGCTCGGCATCGAGCTCCTGCACGCGCTGCGCGACGGCGACATCGTCGCGATGCAGGCCGACCGTCCGCGCGCCGGCGGGCAATCGGTCGAGGTGAAGTTGTTCGATCGCGCGTTCGACGTCCCGAGCGGGCCGGCGGCGCTCGCGCGCGCCGCGGAAGTGCCGATGCTCCCGGTGTTCGTCATCCGCACCGGGCGACTCAGTTATCGCGTGGTGCTGCGCGAGCCGATCGAGGTGCCGCGGACCCGGGAGCGAGATCGGGACGTGAGGGACGCGATGCAGAAGGTCGCCGCGGAACTGGAGTGGGCGATCCGGCAGGGGCCGGAGCAGTGGTTCTGCTTCCACGATCTCTGGGGGACTTGAGGGGCGCCGATGCCGGGATCGGTCCCGGTTCTGGTGTCGCCGCCGACTTCGAAGTTCGGACGAGTGCCCGACACTTCGTCGACGACGATGCGATCGTCGCCGATGACTTCCGACTTGCCGAGATCGAACGCGACGCGATGCAAGAATCGCCGACCGACGGCATCGAACGGCGCGCCGCGCGGCGCCGCGCATCCGAGAGATCCGAGGACCGCAGCGACGGCAGCGATCGCGGAGATGCGCATCATCGTCCACCTCCGGCCGGAGTACTGCGATTCATCGTGAGGTAACCGCCGCGCCCGCGCGGAATGGAACGGGAGCAACCCTCGGCCCGCACCCCTCACCCCTCACCGATCACCCTCTCCAGCTCCGCGAGCCGAGCCCTCCACCACTGCTGCTTCTTCTTCGCGGCGGCCGCGCTCTTCAGGCGATTGTGCTGCAGCGCCATCTGCACCTTCCCCTTGCCCTTGGCATACAGATTCACTTCGACCCGCTCGTCTCCATCGCCCCACGCGACGCGCACCGATTTCCCCGGCGTGAACCTCGTGACGCGGAACTCCTCGCCCGGCAGCCAGCGCTTCGCCTTCTTCGCGTCGGTCCACCACTCGTGCACCTTCCCGATCGGCGTCGTGAGCGTCTTGCTCGCGCTCACCTGGAATCCCGCGGTCGTCTCGTGGCGCACGCGCTTGCCCGCCATGCGCTCGTAGCCGACGGTGACCATTTGCACCCACCACCCGGAGAGCTTCGGCGAGATCTTCGCGACGAGCGCGGTGATCGCCTGGTGATCGAGCCGGCGCGCGCCCTCCTTCTCGAGCGCGTCGAACCAGCGCTGCCACGTGCATCCGGTCTTCGCCTTCACGGCGGCATCGCTCATCCCGGCGAGCTGGACCTTCGCGATCGGCTTCGGCGCGGTCGGCATCGGTGACCTCCTCGTCTTCGGGTCGGCGATGTTAGCGGTCGATCGACGATTCGAATTCGGAGTGCAGGACGCGGTGGCGCGGACGGCGCGGCCGCGCGATCATCGCGCGCATGAACACGCTCCCCGCCCCGTCGCTGATGTACCGCGCTCTCGTCCGACGCGATCGTTCGTTCGACGGCGCGTTCTTCGCCGCGGTGAAGACGACTGCGATCTTCTGCCGACCCGGCTGCGGCGCCAAGAAGCCGCGGCGCGAGAACGTCGAGTTCTTCGCGCGCGCGGCCGATGCGCTGCGCGCGGGGTATCGCGCGTGCAGGCGCTGTCGCCCGCTCGATGCATCCGATGAGACGCCCGAATTCGTCGCGCGCGTGCGCGACCTCGCGGAGCGGCACGAGGGCGATCGACTCACGGCCGCCGATCTGCGCGCGCACGGCATCGATCCGACGCGGACCGCGCGCTGGTTCAAGGCGCATTACGGCGTCACCTTCCAGGGCTGGCATCGCGCGCTGCGGCTCGGGCGCGCGTTGCGCGCGATGCAGAACGGCGCGAGCGTCGGACGCAGCACGGCGAAGAGCGGGTTCCGGTCGGACAGCGGCTTCCGCTCGGCGTTCGAACGCGTGTTCGGCGTGTCGCCGAAGGACGCGCGCGACGCGAAGAGCGGCGTGCTCGTCGCGCGCTGGCTGTCGTCGCCGCTCGGCCCGCTGCTCGCCGTCGCGAACGACGCCGGCGTCTGCCTCCTCGAGTTCACCGACCGCCGCGCACTCGAGACGCAGATCCGCGCGCTGCGGCAGCGCGTGCCCGGCACCGTCGTCCCCGGCACGAACGCGCACCTCGATCGACTCGCCGACGAGCTGCGCGAGTGGTTCGCGGGCAAGCGCCGCACGTTCGGCGTTCCGCTCGTCGTCGCGGGCACGCCGTTCCAGGAGCGCGTGTGGGAGCAGCTCGCGCGGATCCCGTACGGAGAGACGCGTTCCTATGCGGACCTCGCGAAAGCGATCGGCCGCCCCACCGCGACGCGCGCCGTCGCGCACTCGAACGGGATGAACCGCCTCGCGATCCTGATCCCATGCCACCGCGTGATCGCGGCGGACGGTTCGCTCTCCGGCTACGGCGGCGGCAAGTGGCGCAAGGAGCGGTTGCTCGCGATCGAAGGCGTGACGCTCGACGCGTGAGCGCGACGCGTCAGTCCGACTCGACGAACACGCTGATCTCGCCGGCGGCGACCGGGGCGCCGTCCTGGACCAGCTCGAAGCGGTAGATCCGCAGCGGCGGCGCCGCGCCGGCCGCGGCGACGATCGCGGCGAGGTCGCGGTCGCACGCGAAATCGCGTCGCGCGAGGTGCACGTCGCGCGCGCCGACGAGATAACCGCGCGGGCCGCGGCCGCGCGACGCTCCCTCCGGACGCAAGCCGAGCACGCCATGCGCCGCGGCCGCCTGCGCCGCGATCTCGAGCGAGAGCGCGGTCGATGCGCGACCGTCCGCCGCGAATGCGTGGCGTGCGGGTACGCGGATCGTGCCGAGCAGCGCGCGGGCGTCGGCCGACTCGACGTGCGCGAGGAGCAGCGCCGCCCGCGAATGCGGCAGGAGCGGCGCGACGTCGCTCCGCGCAGCCGGAGTCGTGGGCGCCGGAATCGGCGCGGGAGTCGTCGCCGCGGAATCCGCGTCGAAGCCGAGCGTGAACGCACTGACCGGACGGCCGGCGCGGGCGAGCCGCAACGATCCGCTCGACGCGCCCGCGGCTCGCTGCCACTCGACGTCGACCGACTCGCCCGGCAACAGCGGCGTCCGCATTCGCGCCGCATGCACCGCGTTCAAGCGCGCCAGGTCGAGCGCGCCGCAGACCGCGCCGAGTTGAAGGTGCGCCACGCCCGGCAGCACCGGCGCTCCCTCGAAGTGACCGTCGAACCAAGGCGAGTCGGCCGCGACGCGCACGCGCGCGCGGCCTCCCGACGCATCGCCGGATCGTTGCTCGACGAGGAACGAGTCGGACGGATTGGACACGCGCGCCATTCGACTCGACGGCGCGCGCGAACGCGAGCGCCGGCGGCGGCGCGCCCTTTCGACGTGTTCGTGCGCGAGCGGAACTGAGCGGTGCGTCCGAC
>CAZBOK010000380.1:0-4535 GCA_964493525.1 uncultured Phycisphaeraceae bacterium
GTACCTGCTGGCCGGCGGCAACCCGAACGTGATCCTCTGCGAGCGCGGCATCCGCACCTTCGAATCGCGCACGCGCAACACGCTCGACGTCTCCGCGGTGCCGGTGCTCCACGACCTGAGCCACCTGCCCGTCGTCGTCGACCCGAGCCACGCCGCGGGGCGCGCCGACCTCGTGCCGTCGCTCGCGCGCGCCGCGGTTGCGGTCGGCGCCGACGGACTCATGTTCGAGGTGCATCCGCACCCCGAGGCCGCGCGCTCCGACGGCGCGCAGGCGTTGTTGCCGGCCGATCTTCCCGAGCTGATCGCGCAGCTCTCGAAGATCGCCGCCGCGATCGGACGTCGTCTCGTCGCGCGCGACGCGCGCGACTCGCTGATCCGGTCGTGATCCCGACGGCGGATTCGAACCGGGGAGATCGCGAGGAATGAAACCGCTGCCGCCGCCCTGGGACCGGTTCGTGCCGTTCCTCCGGCGGATGTCGATCTGGGCCGCGTTCTTCATCCTGCTCTGGTTCCTGCGCCAGTTCTTCCTGCTCGTCTTCCTCACGTTCGTCTTCGGCTACGTGCAGGCGCACGCGGTCGACGCGTTCGAGAAGCGCATCCCGAAGCGCCCGCTGCGCGTCACCGTCGTCCTGCTCGCGCTGCTCGGCGCCCTGGTCGGGTTCGGCTACGTGATGGGCCCGGCGCTGTACGAGCAGGCGCAGGCCGTCCCGAAGCAGATCACCAAGGCCGCGTCCGACATCGACGAATACATCCAGAAGAAACGCGCCGCGTCGGAGTTCTGGCGCACGATCATCCCCGAGGACACGACGACGAAGACGCTCGTGGGCCAGTTCTTCGGCGCGTTGAACCAACCGCAACCGACCGAAGACAACACGACGTCGAGCCCGATCCCGCTCGTGTTGAACGTCGTGCGCAACGGGCTCGCGACCGCGTTCTCGTTCCTCCTGTCGCTCCTCTTCTCGTTCCTGATCGTGCTCGACCTGCCGAACATCGCGCGCGGGTTGCGCCGACTGCGCGAGAGTCGCGCGCGCGTCGTCTACGAGGAGCTGTCCGACACCATCTTCGAGTTCGGCCGCGTCCTCGGCCGCGCGCTCGAAGCGCAGTTGATGATCGCGACGATCAACACCACGCTCACGTTCATCGGGCTCAAGGTGATGGGCCTCGAGTACGTGGTGTTCCTCTCCGCCGTGGTGTTCGTCTGCTCGTTCATCCCGGTCGCCGGCGTGTTCATCTCGAGCGTGCCGATCGGACTCGTCGCGCTCGCGAACGGCGGCTTCACGACGCTCCTGTGGTCGATCGGCTTCATCACGTTCATCCACCTGATCGAGGCCTACGTCCTCAACCCGCGGATCTACGGCGCGCACCTCCGCATGAACCCGGTGCTGACGCTCGCGATCCTGTTCGTGTGCGAGCACCTCTTCGGAGTGTGGGGCCTCATCCTCGGCGTGCCGGTCACGAGCTACCTCGTGCGCCACGTGATCATGGACGTGCGCGGCGAAGCGCGCGCGCGCGAGGAATCGGCCGTCGTTCCGTGAGCGCGGCGGCGATCGCGATCGCGTGCTCGCTCGCGGCGCCGATCGCGCGCGCGCAGATCGAGGTCCTGATCCCCGCCGCGCGATCCGCCGATTCCGACGCGATCACCGCGATCTTCCGCGGCGCGGGAATGTCGATCGTCGACGCGAGCGCCGGCGAATCGCGCGCGTGCGACGTCGTCGTGCTGCTCGGACGCAATCCTGCGCTCGCGTCGCTCGCCGACCGCGTGTCCGACGCGCGCTGCGTGCTCGCCGTCGGCGACGGCGTGATCGCGCTCGCGTCCTGCGGTGCACTCGACGATCGCTTCGCGTGCGTCGCGGAGCCCGATCGCGCGGAGTTCATCCGGCGCTTCCCGCGCGTGCGCCTCGTCGACTCGGTCGCGTTCGTCGCCGACGAGCGCGACGTGACCTGCGCCGGCGGCGATGGTGTTCGATCGGCCGCGCTGTTCGTCGTCGAGCGGCTCCTCGGCGAAGTCGGCGCGAACGCCGCGGCCGCCGCGTCGGCGACTCCGGCGAGCGCGATGCGCGCCCGCTCGTTCGTCGCGGGCCGACTGCCGCCGCGGGCCTACCGACCCGGCGACCGCATCGATCCGGCGACCACGGTGCTCGACGCCGAACTCCACGAGCGCCGCGTGCTCGACCTCGCGCGGAGCGACGACCGCGTCATCGTGCTGACTCTGTTCGGCGGCGGCGGGTTGAGCGCGGAAAGCGACGGCCTCGGCGGCATCTGGTGCGAGGACTCGCGCGGCGAGATGGCGCTGCTCGCGCAGGCGCGCGCGCGATTCGCCGGCCGACCGGTCGCGTTCGTCGGCGTCGCGTGCCCGCCGGTGCGTCACGCCGAGCGGTTCGGGTTCGCCCCGGACGCATTCCGCGCGGGGTCGCCGCATCACGCGGAAGCGGTGGCCCGCTTCGTGGCGGCGACGGAAGCCGCGCGCGACCGCGGCACGATCACGTTCGAACGCGTCTGGTTCGACCCCGCGTTCCGGCTGCTCGGCAGCCGCGCGACGGAGTCGGACGCCGCGCGGCCCGCGTGGGCCGGACGATGGAAGGCGACGCGGCTCGAGGACCGCTACGGGACGCCGACGACGTGGATCCTCGCGCGCGACGGGACGATCCTGGCGCCGCCGTTCTCCGGCAACGCCTGGGAGCGCGTCGACGGCCTCGAGTACCGCGCGGCGGATCTCGAGGACGCGATCGCGACCGCGCTGCGCCGAACCGCGCCTTCCTAACCGCGCGCGACGGCGATGCCGTCGACGACCGGCGGCACGACGAGCCGCCCCACTTCCACCTTGTCACGGTAGAGCACGATCGTCGTCGCCGTCTCGGCGACCGTCACGACGCTCGACTTGCCGTCCGCGATCGACTGCTGCCTGTTCGTCACGCGTCCGTCCGCGGAGACGATGCTGACGTCGATCGGCGTGCCGCTCGCGTCGAGCACCGCGAATCGATCGGCGCGCTCCGCCGCGAGCAGCTCGACACGCAGGTGGATCTCGCGGGTCACGTGGATCACGATGCCCTCGACCTGCCCGGTGACGTCGGCGAGGTGCGCCGCGCCGTGGCCGAACTCCGCGGGCACCAGGCCGTCGCCGTCGACGCGCAGGTAGACGTCGTGCTCCGGAACTCCGTGCAGCTCGAACGCGCCGTCCGCGCCGGTCGTCGCTTCGGCGCCCGAGTTCATCCACGTGCCTCCCGGCCGCTTGAACGCGTCCAGCGTCGCCCGGACCTGTGCGCCTTCGACGCCCTTCCCGTCGCTCGCGACGACGCGGCCGCGGACGACCGGGTAGAGGTCGCGCGATGCGATGCGCAGCGTGACGTCGGTGGCGCCGGCGCGAACTCCCGATGCGACCGCGCGGGCCATCGTCGCCGTGTCGAGCGCGATCACGGTGTAGGCCCGCTCCGCGAGGCCGGGGAGCGCGAACCGGCCGCGCTCGTCGGTGTCGACGCGGCGCCAGGTCTCGTGGGAGTCGATCAGCAGGTTCTCCACGAGCACCGGGCCGCGCGAGTCGTCGAAGCCGAAGAACGTCGGGTCCGCGATCCAAACGGCCGCGCCGTGCTTCGGGACGCCGTCGGCGTCGACCACGATGCCGGAGATCGACAGCGGCTTCGCCCCGAGCTGCAGCACGACGAAGGCCGGGAACTGCGGACCGTCCGCGCCGAGCGCCGCCTCGAACGTGGCGGGCAGGTAGCCGCTCTTCACGGCGACGAGGCGCGCTTCCGACGCGGGCGATTCGCGCGTCGACGCGTCGAGCTGCGGTTTCGCGAGCGACACGTCCGCCGCGCTGCCGATCGCGAGCGTGAACTTCCCGTTCGCGCCGGTGCGCGTCGTCTTGCCGCGCAGCGAGACGAATGCGCCGGCGACCGGGGCGCCGATCGGATCGACGACCTGGCCCGCGATCGTCCCGGCGCCCGCGCCCGTGCGGCGCAGAACGACGCGCAGGTTCCGGTCGCTGTCCGGCGGGACCGGGAGCACCGATGCATCGAACCCGGTCGCGCGGACGATCAACACGCTCTTCGCGATCATCGCGACGCGCGACATCGCGAACGCGCCGGCCGCGTCGCCGCGCGCGTCGAACGCCTCCGGCTCCGATGCGTCGAGGATGGCGCCGAAGCGCGCATGCAGGTCGTTCGGGAAGTCGACCTCCACGTGCGGGTCGGGGACCGCGGCGCCGTCTTCGTCGACGACGAGGCCCGCCAGATCGATCGCGGGCGCGACGACGACGACGGTGTCGCGCAGGCCGTGCGACCCGGCGCGACCGGAGAAGACCGTCGCGAGGTCCGGCGAGCCGGCGGTGATGCGCGCGCCGCGGCCGTCGTCCTCGAGCGACATCTCGAAGCGGCCGTCCGCGCCGCTCGTCGCTTCGATCTTCGGCGCGTTCGCGGCACGTCCCACGTCGGCATCGACGACGACTCCCGCGGCCGGGCGAGCGTCGCAGTCGAGCACCAACCCGCGGACCGGTTCGCGCGCCGCCGCGGCGACGGCCTGAGGATCGACCGCGCGCGTCG
>CAZBOK010000381.1:0-4497 GCA_964493525.1 uncultured Phycisphaeraceae bacterium
CGCGACGCGTGGAGCGCGCCGGTTTCGCTCGGCCCGCTCGGCGAAACCGATCCGCGGGCGTTGATCGGCGCGCTTGCGGCCCATCTCGCGCTGGCGGAGCGGGACGACACGCTGAACTCCGTGCGCGCGGCGTACGCGACGGCGCATGGGCGCCGCGACGCCGCGGCGGAGCGCGCGCGCTCCGCCGCGCGCGGTTGACGCCCCCCGAAACCAGGAAGATCAAGCCGCTCGCGGCCCTCGCGGGGATCGTCGCAGCGGCGGCGATCCTCCTGATCGATTCTCCGCTCCATCACTTCGGCGAGTTCGGCGCGCGCCCTGCCGCCGCCGCGGCCGTCACGGTGCTGATGGCGATCTGGTGGTTGACCGAAGCGCTGCCGATCTACCTCACCGCCTGCGTCCCGCTCCTTCTCTATCCGTTGCTCGGCGTGTTCGACGGCGGGCCCGTGCAGAGCGTGGCGACGACGGCGCGGCCGTACGTCGACTCCTACATCTTTCTCTTCATGGGGGGGATGTGCGTCGCGGCCGCGATGCAGCAGTGCGATCTGCATCGTCGCATCGCGCTCACGATCATGCGCGGCATCGGCACCGATCCGCGCCGGCTCCTGCTCGGCCTCCTCGCGGGGACCGCGTTCGTGTCGCTGTGGATCTCGAACACGGCGACCGCCGCCATGATGGTGCCGATCGGTCTCGCGATCATCGCGCAGGCGGAAGCGCGCCTCGGCGGGAAGCGGCTCGAGCACTACGGCTCCGCGCTGATGATGGGCGTCGCCTGGGCGGCGAACATCGGCGGCATCGGGACGAAGATCGGCACCGCTCCGAACGCGCAGTTCTGTCAGTTCATGTCGCAACGCTTCGGCGTCGACGTCACGTTCGGTCGCTTCCTGGTGGTCGGCCTGCCGTTCGTGGCGATGCTGCTGCCGATCGCGTGGCTCGTCCTGTGGCGCGTCGGCCGGAAAGACGCTCCGCGCGCCGAAGTGGGGCGCGCCGCCGTCGCGGACGAGATCGCCAAGCTCGGTCGCACGAAGCGCGCGGAGTGGCTGGTGCTCGGCGTGTTCGTCGCGACGGCGATCGCCTGGATCTGCGGCAAGTGGATCACCGGCGCGCTCAAGCCGCGCGTGACCGCGTTCAACCTCACGGCGGCCGACGTGGAAGGCGGCATCGCGATGGCCGCCGCGCTCGTGCTCCTCGTGATGCGCGCCGATGGCCGTGCGACGCTCGAGTTGCGCTCCTTGCGACTCGTGCCGTGGGGCGCGCTGCTCTTGCTCGGCGGTGCGTTCTCGATGGCGAAGGGCGTCGAGGACAGCGGCCTCTCGCGATGGCTCGGTGAGTCGTTCGCGTTCCTGCACGACTCCGCGCCGTTCTCGCAGACGATGATCGCGAGCGTCGCCACCGTCGTGCTCACCGCGTTCGCCTCGAACACGGCGACGATCACCGTGATGCTGAACGTGCTCGCGAACGCCGCGTCGCGGTCGCACGTGAACACCGTGTTGTTCGCCGCGACGATCGCCGCATCGTGCGACTTCGCGCTCCCGGCGGGAACGCCGCCGAACGCGATCGTCTTCGGCAGCGGCTACGTCAGCGTCCCGCGCATGGCGAAGACGGGCGCGCTCCTCGACCTGCTCGCCGCGCTGGTCGCGGCCGCGTGGTGCGAGCTGATCGTCGCTCGAGTCTTGTGAAGCCGGCGGACCTCCGATACTTTGTGTTGACAAGCACTCTGTATCGGATGGTCGGTCATGGCTCTCGTCCGCGCGTTGATCGCAGTGTTCCTGATCGGAGCCATCGGTCTCGCGGCGACGTGGTACTGGCGGTCGCGGCCCGAGCGCACGATCGTCGGAGCCGTCGGGACGGGGGAGATCTGCATCGACGACTTCGGATTCACGGTGGTCGCGTCGCGCTCGATCGATTCGCTCGGTCCGCCGGAGCAACCGGTTCTGCCGCGCGGCCGTTTCGTCGTCGTCTCGCTGCGCGTGAACAATCACGCGAAGCGCGTCGACTACCGGTTCGAGCCGCGCATCGCCCGGCTGGTCGGCGCGAACGGCGAGGAGTACGAGGTTTCTCCGGAAGCGCAGGGCGCGCTCGACGCCGCGCGCAGCGGGATCCCGTCCCACGCGACGCCGCTGCATCCCGGGGAGTCCCTCACGACGGATCTCGTGTTCGACGTCCCGCTCGCCGCCCGCGGCCTGATGTTCCGCGTGTCGTTCGCGTCGGGCTTATTCGACGCGATCGACGTCGCGATGTTCGGGAACCAGCGTCTGCGGATCGAGTGAGCGCGCGCCCGGCGCGTCACTTCGCGCGCTCGCCGAGCGCCGGGACGAAGCACGCGGCGACGCCGTGCACCAGCGCGTCCGGATCGACGCCCTGACAGTTCGTCAGCACGATCACGGTGAGCGCATCGTCCGGATAATGACGGAACGCGACGGATGCGCCGCCGCTGCCGCCGATCGCACGGTGTCCGCCGCGATCCTCGACCATCACGCCGAGCCCCATTCCGAGATCACCGTCGACGACGCACGGGCGGCCGTCGCGGAGCTTCGCTCGGCTCCACATCCTGTCACGCGTCGCGGGCGCGAGGATCTTCCCCGACGCGAGCGCGTCGACGAAGCGCGCGAGATCGACGGCCGACGCGTTCAGCCCGGCGCAGGTGCGCGCGAACTTCGGGTAGAGCACCCACGCCGGGTGCGCGACTCGCGCGAGCCGCGGCGCGCCGTTCGAGATCTCCACGCGCGAGTACCAGGTGGCGCGGCCGGGGACGAGCTCCGACGAATCGCCGAACGCGGTGCGCTCGAGTTGCAGCGGCTTCACGAAGCGCTCGTCGATCATCTCCTCGACAGTCGAGCCGTCGCCCTTCTCCTCGAGGAGCATGCCGAGCAGCACGTAGTTCGTCTGGTTGTAGCTCCACGTCGTCCCGGGCGCGCTTGCCATCGGCAGGGCCGCGACCTTGCGGATCGACTCGTCGCGCGTCGCGCCGATCCACGTGCCCGCCATCGGATCGACGATCGTGTCGGGCAGCCCGGACGTGTGGCTGAGCAGTTCGGCGACGGTCACGCCGCGCCAGGCCTCGGGAAGATCCTCGAGCAGCGACCCGATCGGCGCGTCGAGCGCGATCGTCCCGTCCTCGACGAGCTTCATCACGAGCGTCGCCGTGAACGCTTTCGTGATCGAGGCGAGGGCGAACACGGTGTCCGACCGCACCGGCACGCCGAGCTCGACGCTCGCGAGCCCGTAACCCTTCTCGACCACCGACTTGCCGTCCTTCGTGACGACCACCGCGACGCCGGGGATCGAAAACTCGTCCATCGCGCTCGCGACGAACGCGTCGACGGCCGCGGCCGGAGACGGCGGCGCGTCCGTTCCGGGCGCGGCGCACGAAAGAACGATGCTCAGGACAAGGTCGGTGATCGACGACATCGCGGGATCCTCGCGTCGGGGGACCGCGCGATGATAGGAGCGGTCAGTCCGCGCGCACGGCGCGCTCGACGCGGCCGTCGAGCTCCGCGAGCGCCGCGGCCGCCGCCGCCGACGCGGCGCGGATCTCCTCCTCGCCGCCGGCCATCCACACGCGGCCGAACGCTCCGAACCCGATCGCCTCGAGCAGCTTCACCGGCGCCGCCTTCTCCGCTTCGTTCGCCGCGAGCAGCGCATATCCCGCCGGATGGGTCTCGAGGATCCACAGCGTCTCCTTGCCGAGGATCATGTCGCCGTGGCGCATCTTGTTGATCAGCATCGTCTGGTGATCGTCGACGCCGGTGATCACTTCGCTCGACACGACGCGCGGCTTCAGGCGGTCCGACTCGCTCGCGCCGAGATGCCGCAGCACCGCGTCGCCCGCCGCGCGCACCGCGCCGTGGTCGAACGCGTGCAGCTCGAGCATCCCGTACGCGCGCTCGACGATCTGCATGCCCGGCGACACCGCCGCCGCCTTCAGCGCGACGTCGGTCACGCGGTTGATCGCGATCCCTGGCGCGATCTCGACGACCAGCGCGGCCTGCCGCTCGACCGGCAGGTAGCCCTGCGACACCGTGGCGAGGAACGACGCGAGCTGCGGCTGCAGCACGTCGAGCCACGTGAACGTGCGGAGGTCGATCTTCACGGCATGTAGGCGCCATTGCTGATGACGACCGATGCGCCCGTCATGCCGCGCGCTTCGTCCGACGCGAGGTGCGCCGCCATCGCGGCGACTTCGTCGGCGTCGCTCATGCGGCCGAGCGGGACCTGCGACATGAGGATCGGCAGCGTCTCGTCGACGCTCTTGCCCATGTCCTTCGCGATCGACTTCACGCCTTCGTCCGCCATCGCGGTCTTCACCCAGCCGGGGAGGATCGCGTTCACGGTGATGCCGCGCGCGGCGACTTCCATCGCGAGGCAGCGCGTGACGCCGACGAGCGCCGCCTTCGACGCGCAGTACGCCGTCCAACCGGGGAACGCGACCTGCGCGCCGATCGACGCGACGTTGATGACGCGGCACCCGTCGTGGTCCTTCATGCGCGCGAGCGCGGC
>CAZBOK010000382.1:0-4483 GCA_964493525.1 uncultured Phycisphaeraceae bacterium
GGCGTTCGTCGTCGTGACGCTCGGCGCGCCGCCGCTCGCGATCAAAGGACGCGTGCTCGACGCCGACGGCGCGCCGGTCGCCGGCGCGCAGGCGTGGATCGACGACCCGCGCTGCATCGGCATCGACGAGGAGGGCGGTCGACCGCTGCTGGTCGAGAACGTCCTGTCCGGCTCGAAGGAAGGCTGGCGCTCGGTGAATTCCGCGGAGGACGGAACGTTCGTGCTGAACGGTCTCGAAGACCGCCTCTACCGCGTCGTCGTGATGGATCCGCGCACGCTGCTGCGCGTGTCGCGTCCGTCGGTTCAGCCGGGCGCCGGCGTCGTCGAGATCCGCGTGCCGCGCGGCGCGACGCACGACGAAGTGCGCGGCCGCGTCGTCACGCGCCGCGGCGATCCGATCGCGGACGCGAGCGTCCACACGCAGTGCGATGCATTCGCCGTTCAAGGGACGACGTGGCACGCCGCGGGCGAGCCGATCGTCACCGGCAAGGACGGCGGGTTCGTGATCAAGGACGTCCCGAAGGAAGGCGTCTACCTGCGCGTCGACGGCGACGACATCCTCCCCGTCGAGTTCGGCCGCGCGAAACCGAAGCTGGCGGACGAGACGGGAGGCCGCGTCGACGACGTGCGCATCGTGGTCTCGGTCCGGCATCACCTGAAGATCGAGCTCGCGGCCGCCGACACCGCCGACACGTTCGAGGTGCGCGACGAGGCCGACCGCCCGCTCCCGATCGATCTCTTCATGGGCGACTCGCGCGACACGCGCGACCGCATGCCGATCGCGAACGGCGCGTCCGCGGTGTTCGCGGTGCCCGACACGGCGGTGAAGCTCGTGCTGTTCCGCGCCGACGCCGAGGTGAAGAGCGTGCCGCTCGAGTTGAAGCGCGGCGAGGTGAACGTCGTCCGCTCGTGACGCGGGGGCGCTACCCTCTGCGCGATGCGCCCCGACCGCCGCAAGGACCGCCCGATCCGTCACGACAAGTTCCGCGACCTCCCGAGCGGTCCGCCGCCGCCGCGCGAGTTCTTGTTCGGAATGGTCGCGGCCGCCGCGGCCGCGCACGGCCTCGAGATCCTCGATCTGTCGCTCTCGTTCGGCGGCACGTTCCGCGTCGTGCTCGACAAGGACGACCCCGGCGGCGTCGGCAGCGAAGATCTCACCCGCTTCCTGTTCGAAGTGCGCGACCGCATCCGCGACGCCGGCCACGACCCGGGCGACCTCCGCATCGAGCTCGATTCGCCGGGCGAACGCCGCCTCCTGACCACGGCGCGCCACTTCGAGCGGTTCACGGGACGCCGCGTGCGCGCCTACTTCCGCACGCCGCAGGACGGCAAGGAGCACGTGGTCGGCAACCTGCTCGGTCACGAGGAAGGGCGCGCGCGCGTCCAGGACGGCGACGGTGTCGTGCATCTGCTCGACCCCGCGGTGGTGAAGTCGATCCATCTCGAGCCGTGATCCGGAGCGGGCGCCCGCGCCGCACGGAATCCCGGCGGAATTCGTGGCCGTGTCGCGCTTCGCTCCGCGCGAGATCGCGATCAACGGAGGAACTCCCGATGCGCACGCTCTGCACCGTCGTTCGTCTCGCGGCTCTCGCGGCCCTGTTCTCCGGCTCCGCCGCCCGCGCCGCGGACTTCAACGGCGACGGCTTCGACGACCTGGCGATCTGGTCGACGGCCGGACACGTCACGGTCCTCTTCGGATCGAACGGCGCGGGTCTGACGACGACCGGCGCGCTCGAGCTCACGCCCGCGCAGTTCTCGCTCGCGGACGACGTCGCGTTCGGCATCGAGCTGGTCGCGGGCGACTTCAACCATGACGGCTTCGACGACCTCGCGATCGGCGCGCCCGGCGTGATGGTCTCCGGCAACGCCGACGCCGGCGCGATCGTGATCGTGCCCGGCAAGTCGAGCGGCCTCGACGTCGCCGCGGCGACCACTTGGAACGAGGACACACCGGGAGTCCCGGGGAGCAGTCATCCTCCGGTGAGCGGTCTCGGCGACGGCTTCGGCTCGCGGCTCGCGGTCGGCGACTTCGACGGCGACGGCTTCGACGATCTCGCCGCGAGCACCAACGGGAACATCGGCGGCAAGGAACTCGCCGGCACCGTGATCGTGCTGCACGGCTCGAGCGGCGGGCTCACCGCCGCGAACACCAAGCTGTTCCAGCAGGGCAAGCACGGCGTGAAGGGGAAGACGCACGCGGACGCCGAGTTCGGCTCCCAGCTCGGCGTCGGCGACCTGAACCGCGACGGCAAGGACGATCTGGTCATCGCGATCCCCGGCGGCCTCAAGAAGAGCACGAACCCGCCCGCGGTGATGATCCTGTTCGGATCGAGCTCGAGCGTCACGGCCAAGAAGAGCCGCGTGTACACGATGATCAAGTTCGGCGAGCCCGCGGACAACGCTCGCCCGGCGGACGCGCTCGCGGTCGCCGACTTCGGTGACGGCAAGACGTCGCTCGCGGTCGGGATCGGCTCGCACGCGTTCGCGACCGGCCGCGTCGCCGTCGTCCCCGCAAAGTCCGGCAAGAAGAAGCTCGATCTCCCGGCTCTCGAATTCTGGAGCGAGGACACCGTCGACGCGACGCAGACGGCGTCGCAGGGCGACGGATTCGGCGAGCCGCTCGCGATCGGCGACTTCGACGACGACGGCAAGCTCGACCTCGCGATCGGCGCGTGGGACGAGGAGCTTCCCGTGAACAAGTTCTCGGCGGGGTTGATCCAGGTGCTTCCCGGTGACACCGGCGGCCTCACCGCGCCGGGCACGACGTTTACGCAGGACACCGCGGGCGTGCCGGGACCGAGCCAGCCGAATGCGCAATTCGGGCGCACGCTCTCCGTCGGCGACTTCGACGGCGACGGCTTCGACGACCTCGTCGCCGCGGCGGCGGGCGCGAGCGTCGACGTCACGGTCCCCACGCCGGCGACGATCCCGTTCGCGGGCGTGATCGTCGTGCTCTACGGGTCGGCGGTCGGCCTCGGCGGCGGCGGCTCCGACGTGTTCTCCGAGCCGTCCGGCGCGGTCGCGTTCAACCAGTTCGGATCGACGCTCCTCCACTGACGCGGCGCGTCGCCGGCGATGGCGGGCAGGACGGCGCGGCCCTACGCTGCCGCCGCGAACCCCGACCACCGCCGCACGGAGCGCGCGTCCGATGCACTCGAATCGAATCCGCGCGCTCGCCGCGCTGACGTTCCTCGCGCTCGCGGCGCCGTCCGCTCGCCCGGCCGAGAACCTCGCGCTCGGCGCGACGGCCACGGCATCGGAGCAGCAGGATCAACTCGCGCCGCCGCTCGCGATCGACGGCGATCCGAACACGCGCTGGTCGGGGATCCCGGGTCACGTCGAGGGGGTGTGGTTCGAGCTCGACTGGCCCAAAGCGATCGCGATCGGCGAAGTCGTGCTGCATCAGTTCGATCGCTACGTGGTCGACCTCGACGTGCAGGCGTGGGACGCCGAGAAGAACGACTGGCGCACCGTCGAGCACGTCGGCCGGCGCGACCGGCGGCTGCCCGCCGTCGTGATCTCGCGGTTCGATCCGGTCACGACGACGAAGCTGCGGATCGGCAACATCACGAACGGCCCCAGCTTCACCGAGGTCGAGGTGCACGCGCGGCCGTTCGAAGTCGGCCTCGCGATCGCGGTCGCGTCCGACCTCGCGGGCAACGCGATCGGCATGGTCACCGATCCGTTCGGCGCGGCGCCGGTCGTCGGCGCGGAGGTCGTCGTGAGCGGCCGGACCCCGCGCGGCGACTGGACGCGCGCCGCCGCGACCGACGCGGACGGCCAGTTCGCCGCGCCGCTGCCGCACGACGCGAGCGGCCCGATCTCCTTCTCGGTGCGCAAGGCCGACGCGACGACCGAGCGCGCGCTCGACGCGAGCGCGTTCCAGCTCGGCCTGACGCCGCGCGACGCGAGCACGACCGTCGTCGCGCTCGACGGGCCGTGGCGCTTCTCCCCCGATCCGCCGGCGGCGTTCGAGCGCCCCGACTTCGACGATCACGAGTGGGCGCAGATCGCGGTCCCCGGCCACTGGGAGATGCAGGGCTTCCGCACTCCCGGCGGACAGGGCGGCTACCGCACGCACTTCCGCTGCACGCCCGGCGCAGATCGCGTGAAGCTCCAGTTCGACGGCGTCTACAGCGGCGCGTTCGTCGCCGTGAACGGGACGCTGGTTGCGGTCCACGACGGCGGCGCCACGCCGTTCGAGTGCGACGTGACCTCGGCCCTCGTCGACGGCGACAACGTGCTCGCAGTGCGCGTGTCGGAGCGGACGCCCGCGAGCGACGGGCTCGATCAGATGAGCGCGTACGCCGACTTCTCGCTCGGCGGGATCATCCGCGCCGCGCGGCTCGTGCGCGTTCCCGCGGCGCACGTCGCGGCGATCGCGATCGCGACCGAGTTCGACGCCGCGTTCCAGGACGCGACGATCCGCGGGTCGGTGACGCTGTTGAACGAGAGCGACGCTCCGCTCGCGGCGGGCGCGCTG
>CAZBOK010000383.1:0-4483 GCA_964493525.1 uncultured Phycisphaeraceae bacterium
GCGCCGCGACCCGGTGCTCGAGAAGCAACTCGACGCACGGTTCCCGCGCGTCGCGCCCGGCGAGCTCCGCTGGTCGCCGATCGACCGCGGCCGCTTGATCTCGTTCGACGCGATCGCCGCGCGCTTCGCGCTGCGCCGCTTCGTGCTCGTCGGCAAGGGACCGTCGCTCGACGTCTGGGCGCCGAAGCGCGCCGCGCTCGATCCCAGCGTCGTCGTGATGACGCTGAACGAGGCGGCGCTCGCGGTGCCGAATCCGACGGTCTGTCTCGCGTGGGATGAAGCGGTCGTCACCGGTCTCGCCGGCAAGTGGCCGGCGAAGTCGCTCGCGCTCGTGCCGTCCTCGCGACTCGTGCTCGCCGGCGCGAAAGCGGACGTCGAGGTCGCCGGCTTTCCGGAGGACGGGCTCGGCGCGCGGATCTCCGCCGCGCGCGGTCTCGCGGCGTGCGCGCTCGTCATCATCCAGTACTGCCGGGCGACGGAGCTCCTGATGGTCGGCTTCGACGGACTCGACTCCGCGACGTCGCCGTACGCGGCCGCGGTCTCGCGCGAGATCGTCGACGAGACCAAGCGCGTCGTGAATGTGCCCGACCTCGAGCGCGTCAACGTCGCGGTCCGCGAAGTGCTCGATCAGCTCGCGTTCCCGGTTCGCTTCGCCCATCGCGGAGAGGATCTCTCGGCAAAGCCGCGCGTCGAAAAGGGCGGCTGATGTAACCGGCCGCCGCCGGCGCCACCGTGAGCGGCGCGCGCAACGTTCCACGTGAAACAGAAGCGCCCCGCGGCCGGGTCAGCGGACGCGAGGCGCCGGTCGTCGCATGAGGACGGCCGTCTGGTGCGTTGCGAATCCTATTCGGCGAATCCTATTCGGCGAAGCCGGCGTAGAGCGCGGCCGCGAGGAAGCCGAGGAAGAGAACGAGCGCGGCGACCTCGGCGGCGCGCTCGCGGCGGATCCGCCGGCGCCGCTCGTGCGCTTCGATCTTCGCGAGTACGGTGCGAGCCAGGGGCGAGTAGCGCATCGATCAACCCGTCGAGTCGACGAGGAACGAGAAGCGGACCAAGCCGTCGCAGGAGCACGGCTCGGCGCACATCAGCTGCGCCATGCCGACACCTTCGACCGCGCCGTCGAGGTTGATCGCGAACACCGGCTCCGCCGAAAGCCAGATGATCAGCTTCGCGAGCTGCTCGCGCTCGCGCGGACCCTCAACGTGCAGCGTACGGGAGTAGCGCGACGTGCCGTGCATGATCTCGCTCCGCGCGGAGACGCACTCCCAGACGCCGGAGAGATCCCACCGCACCGGCACCGACGGCGGCGTGCGCGCGGCGCGCTCGCGGTCGGCTTCGGAGAGCCGACGGAACGAGACGCGGCGCATCCACTTCTCGACGCGCACCGCGGATCCCCACGCTTCCGCGGGAGCGTGCGCGCGGAGCCAGTTCACGATTGAGAACAGCGACGCGCGCTCGGCCGGATCGCCGTGCTCGAGCGCGGCCGCGAGGTCGTTCGCGAGGACCGCGCCAAGGAACGGATACGCCGGCCGCTTCCCGGTCTCGAGGTAGACGCGGAGCATCGGTTTTAAGTGCGGGGGGATGCGGCAGTCGAGCGTCATCACCATGTCGTAGTCGATCCCCCAGATCGAGCTCGTCGTCGTGTCGGTCGTCATATTCGTGTCTCCGGTTCGAAGGTCTGCGGCGCCGATCTCCGCGTAAAGGCGTGGGCGCGGGTTGGTCTCGCGGTGCCCGCGCATCCGCGTCGAGATCACGTCGCGTACGGAAGCCGCAGAACGACCGTGACCGTTCGCTTCTCGCCGAGAGCCGGATCCGCCGCCGCTTCCTCGATCGTGACCGCGTGCCGGTTGACGACCCCCGCGGCGACGAGCTCGATCGCGTCGCGGTCCTCGGCGTCGTTCAACGCGAGGTAGTCGATCCACTCGCTCACGGTGCGCGGGTTGCCGATTACGCTGCCGTCGTCGCCGACTCGGACGAGGTTCGTGCATGCGACCGCTTCGATAAAGACGTCGCCCTTCCCGTTGCCGGCCTCGTCGCCCGGCGCAATCTCTCCGGCCAGCTCGCGAAGCTCGACGGCGGACAGACGTCGGAGGAGCTCGCGGACGGCGTCGACGCGGCGCGGGTAGCTGTAGCGCGGCGCTCCCCTTCCCGAGTCGGGACCGACGAGCGTCCAGTGGCCGACCTCGTCGCGGATCGAGTGCCAGGTCGTCGGGGCCCGCGGCACGCGCAGGATGAGGTACGGCGCTTCGGCGGAGAGCTCCCACCCGGGGCCGAGCCACTTCATTTCGTCGAGAGCCTGGCCGCGTGCCGGGAACCGGCGAGCGTGCTTGACGCCGGCGAGATCCGTGAACGCTAGGGCGTCGCGGCCGGAGTCGAGGCGATACGTGGAGACTTCCATCGGGTTCCTCGTGTCGCGATCGCGGCACCATTGCCACGCGTCGCGGCTCCGAGTCTATCGGCCGCGCGCCCGCGAATCCTAACAGAATCCGGTAGGAGTTCGGACTATCGAAGGCGGCGCCGGCGGATCCGGCCGGGAATCGAGGGCGACCGGCGCGGTTCGGCCGGAAACGGGGCGCCCTTCGCAGGAGACGACGCCGCCCGGCTCGTCGGTCGTCCGGCGGCCGGGCGGCTCCTGGGGCTTCTAAACGCGTCGGCCGTTAGGCCGGCCAGGTCGTCTCGCCCCACCAGCCGAGCTTGTACGACTCGGGCGCGTTCCAGCACTTCGTCGCGATCGCCGCTTCGCGGGCGCGGCGCTCGAACTCGCCACCGGTGCCGATCATCGCACCGACGACCCAACCCGCGACGCCGGGGTCCGGTTCCTTGCCGGCCGGCTGTTCTCCGGCGCCGGGCGCGACGACGTCGTAGTAGACGAGCAGCTTCCCGCCGACGGAGCCGAGTCGGTCCCACGCGAACCGCTCGATCCAGTCTTGCGTCTTCGCGGCGATCCGGCCGGCGCCGGGCAGCAGTCCGATCCACCGGCGCGCCGCCATCAGCAAGTGCGCGTTCTCGAACGCGGGCGAGTGCAGGAGCGCCGTGTGGCCGGCGCCGGTGTACGTCGTCGCGAGCGGGTGCCAAACGTCATCGGTCCACAACGCGTTGAGCTTGTCGATCACCGCCTTCGCGCGGCGCGCGATCCGCGGCGCGAGCTCCTGGTAGAGCGGGCCGCCGACGAGCGCGAGCGTAACGAACGCGGTGTGGCACGCGGTCAGCAGGCGCGCCGGCGAGCGCGGGGCCAGCCCCCACTTCGTCGGGAACGGCGGCTGCCAGTAGAACTCCGTGTCGAGCGCGTGCAGCAGCGTCGCGACGAGCTGGTCGAGCGCGCGCGGCGAGCGCGTCGTCCGGAAGATCGCGGCGAGCCGCTCGATCGTGAAGTGCTGATTGTCGTGCGGCTCGAGGAACTCGACGCCAGGGAACGGCGAGACGCCGTACTTGGGCGCCGGCGCGCGGAGCGAGCGCCCCTCGCCGGCGAACGCGAGCGGCAAGCCGAAGCCGTCGCGAGACTGCACGGGGCGCCGGACTTGGAACGCCGCCCACTTGTCGAAGTACTCGAGCGCGACGGGCGACAGACCTCCGTCGCGGCGCGCGTGAATCTCGATCGGATCGAACTCGAAGTTCCGCGGCGATCCGTGCTCGCCGGTCTCCGGGTAGTCGATCGGATCCTTCGCGAGAAGCTTGGCGATCTCGCCGTCGCCGCTACCGGCCGACACGTTGCCGACCACCGACTCCGGCGGACCGCTCGAGAACGCGCGGCCGGAGAGCGGCCACACGCGATCGGGAACGCCGTCGACGACGAGCTCGAGCGGCGCGTCGGCGCGTCGGTTGAAGACGTCGACGAGCGCCGCCTGATATCCGAGGCTCGTCCCTTCCGGCATGTACCACCAGCGGACGATCGTCGCGTCGGGCGATGACCAGTGCGAGCGGTACCAGTAGGGGCACCCGGGCATCGGGACCAGCGGCGTAAAGCCGGGCATGACGTTCGGGTCGACTCTGTTTCCTGCGACGATCAGCAGCTTCGGAATCATTGCGTGGGCTCCGTGGGAGAAGAGGGATTCGGAACGGGAACGATCGTCGACGCCGGCGGCCGCCGACCGAACTCGCGGCGCAGCGCGTCGAGGCGCCGCTCGTGCTCGTCGAAGTTCTCGTCGCGCGTCACGAGGCCGGCGTCGAGCACGCGCTCGAGCGCGTGGTAGGGCGAGCTCGCGCAGCGGCCGCAGAGTTCGAGCGCGCGCGTAATCGCCGCTTCGGCGACATCGGCCGCGTCGATCGCGAGCGAGACGACGAGCCGCGCGCGGACGCGGAGAGCGTCGAGCGGGATCGGCGCCGGCGCGGGCGGCGTCGCCGTCGGCGCCGCGCCGCAGACCGGGCACTTCTCGATCGGTGCGAGGTCGCTCACGGCGAGCTCGCGTCGCCCGCGGCGACGGACGGCGTGTAGCCGAGCCACGCCGCGCGGGCTTGGCGGAGCGCGTCGCGACCGGAACGGCCG
>CAZBOK010000384.1:0-4472 GCA_964493525.1 uncultured Phycisphaeraceae bacterium
GATCCGTGTCCCCTGGACCTTGAAGATGGCGCCGGCGTCCACCATCACGGTGACACCTTTCTTGACGACCATCGTCGGTCCGTCGCTCAGCGTGGCGCTCAGCGGTCCCACGCCGATTTCGTACGCCTGGTTGTCGGCCACGGTCGCCAGATTGTTGTCGACGCCCGGGTTGCCAATCACGCGAATGATCTGCCCGCTGTTGGCGGCGGTCATCGCCGTCTGCAGGTTGTTGAACGGCTGACCGGTGGTGCCGGTACCGCCATTGGGAGCCGATTTGTCGACGAACAGCGTGTTGGCGGCCGTCTGCGCACGGAACCAGAAGTTGTACACTCCGCCCGCCGTACCGTCGGCGTCGCCATCCAGCGCCTGACCTTCCAGATCGACAATGCTGTTCGCGGCTGCCGGACGGAAGTTGACCTGCAGGTCGTACGAACCTTCGCTCAAACCACCCAAGGAACTGTTGGCCACGGACGGATCGTAGTCGGTTCCTTTCGCCGATACGCCGATGAAATAGGTCCCCGCTCCCAGACTTTCGACATTGAGATACGAGTCGTCGCCGAAATAGTCGTCGTTCTGGCCAATCAGCTCGCGCGAACCATCGGGCAACTGCCGGTACAGCCGGATCGAGGTGTCGAGGATGCCATTGGTGAAGGCGACTTTGTTCGGGCTGCGGTCGGCGAACGTCTCGACACTCAGCGCCCCGCTCGTGCCGGCCGGAATGACGAACCGGTACATATCCACGTCCCGCACCTCGGGACGATACATATACAGCAGGTGTTCAATGTCGTTGTCCAGCGGGAAGATCGCTTCCTGCCCCTGGCTGTAGGCGGTGACGCCGCCCAGCGATCCCTGGATCGCATTCGGCAGGTCGTACGTGTGCCCCTGGCCCAGGTTGTGGCCGATCTCGTGCATGGCGACATCAAACCACGAGCCGCCGAATTCATCGGTCCACGATTCGGCGGCGTCCATGATCGACATCGAGCCGGGGCAACTTCCCAAGCCGGCGACGCCGCCCGGGCCGGTGGGAATGGACGGCGACAGGGCGCGCAAGTCGCCCGTGACCACGGTGATGCCCGAACTGGCGGTCTCGTAGAAGCGGACACCGGTGTACCGTGAGTACAGGTCGAAGATCTCACGGGCCCGCTGCTTCTGCTCTTCCGTGATCTGATTGTGCAGGATGTTCCCCGACGGGTCCGAGCCGTACACGTCGCGGAAGTTGTAGGCGCCCAAACCGATGCCCGTGCCGTCGACCCCACCGCAGAAGTGACTCTCGATCGGAATCTCGCGGTGTCCGGGTTCATTTTCGTCACCCGGGAAATCGAGCGGGTAGACGAGGGCCGAACTGGAGATCGTGCTGCGTACGATGGTGCTGGTCACCGCCAGCGGGTTGATGACCACCGACGTCGTGTCGGCCGACGTGAAACTCGACCCGACATCGGTGCCGGGGGTGGTGAACGACGGCACTGCCGGCAGCGGGCTTTCGCTGGTGCCGATGCGCAGGCGGAAAGTACCCGCCCCGGAGCCCAGCAAATCAAGATCGTTGGCAAACGTCAGCGTGGCCTTATTCGCCAGTGGATCGTAACTGACCGTGGACGGCTGGTAAACGGCGTCGTCCGTATTGCGGACCGTGTCCGCCGTGAACACCAGCTGGTAGAACGCCGGGTTCTCGGCCGATGCTGCGGTGTCGGCCAGATCGTCTTCGTTGAAATAAACGTCGATCTGATTGCGCGCCTGCGTGATTCCGGCGAACGCGCCACCAGGTCCTGGCGTGCGCGTTACCGGCTGCGGCACGACCGAGGTGACCTGAGCGCCGAGCTTCAGTTCGAACTCGGTGATCTCCTCGTCGGTGGTCGGGAAGCCGAGGTTGCCGTTCTTCCCGTCGCTGGTCGCGACCACCGCGCCGGCGCCGTCGATGAATGCGAACCACGGGATGCCGCCTTCATCGCCCTTGCGGTAGCGCGCGAGCACCGCCTTGCCGTTCGTCATGCGGTCGACGTCGATCTTCACGTCGATCGCGCGCGTGCCGAGACTCTTCGCGACGTCGTCGCCCGCGGCCCACGTATCGAGCTTGCGGCAGTAAGGGCACCACGGCGCGCCGAAGTGGACGAGCGCGAGTTTCTGTTCCGACTTCGCGCGGGCGAGCGCCGTCGCGAGCACGGTCTCCGCGTCCTGCTGCGGCGCCGCGTGGTCCTTCAAGAACGCCATCACCTTCGCCGGGTCGTGGTGATCGCCGGCCTCGAGCGCGCCGGAGTCCTGCTGGACGATCGGCTTGCCGTCCGCATCGAGCACGGTGAGGTACGGAATGCCGTGGTCCTTCACCGGCGCCTCGAGCCGCGCCATCAGCTCCTGGTTCTTGTCGAACCGGCCGACGTCCACGAGCACGAGCTCATACTCGTAAAGCAACTCGCGCCCGATCGCGGCATCCTTCGCGTACAGCTCGTGCAGGAGATGACACCAGCCGCACCAATTCGCGCCCCACTGCACCAGCACGCGCTTGTTGTCGCGCTTCGCGCGCGCGATCGCGGCATCGACTTGCGCGGTGGCGTTCGCGGCCTCGTCGTAGATCGGCGGCTTCGACTTCGTGTCGCCGCCGCCGGGGGATGCGAGCATCGTGGCGACGAGAAGGAGGGATGCGGTGAGCACGGCGAACTCCTTGCATGCGGACGGCGGCGAGGCGCGACATGATAAGCGCCGCCCCCGCGGTAACCTTGCGCCGCGCGTCGACCCCGCCATCGCGCGCACCGCGAATCGATGACCTCCTTCCGTTACCGCGAGTTCGCCCCGTCCGCCGCGCTCGCTCCGTTGGTGCGGGCGCTGTGGCGCCTCACCGCGGAGGATTGCGGGCCCGCGAGCGAACGCGTCGAGCCGATCTTCCCGGACGGCTGCGTCGAGCTCGTCTTCCACCGCGCCGATCCGTTCGCCGCGCGGGCGCCCGACGGCGCGCTGGTTCGCCAGGCGTCGGCGCTCTTCGTCGGTCCGTCGACGTCCGCAGTGCACGTCGCGCGCGGCGCGACGAGCGACGTCATCGGCATCCGCTTCGAGCCCGGCGCCGCGGCGGCGCTCGGTCTGCCGCCGCTCGCGGAGCTTCGCGACCGGATCGTGCCGCTCTGCGACCTCGGCCTGCGCGGTCTCGACGCGCTGCGCGACGCCGCGTGCGACGAACGCCCGGGCAACCGCTTCGATCGCATCGAGGATGCGCTGCTCGATCGGTGCACCGAGCGCGCGCACGGCCGACGCCTCGCCGACCTCGTGCGCGCGCACGCGACGATCGCGGCCGCGGCATCGGCGTCGGGCAGGTCAACGCGTCAGTTCGAGCGCACGTTCGTGCGCGATGTCGGGTTCACGCCGCGCGAGTTGAAGTCGGTCGAGCGGTTCCAGCGCGCGCTGCAGCTCATCGATGCGGGCGGACGTCGCCTTGCGGACGTCGCGCAGATCGCGGGCTACGCGGACGAGCCGCACCTCTGTCGCGACTTCCGCCGGTTCACGGGGACGACCGCGACCGCCTACGTCGCGGCGCGATCTCCGCTCGCCGCCGCGTTCTCGACCGGCGGCTGATGTCGCATTCGTTCAATGCGGTGCGCGGCGCGATCGCTCCACTGCGCGCCACCACAATCGACACGAGGAGGATCTTCCGATGAGACCGCGTCCGTTCGTCACCGTCACCGCTTCCGTTCTCGCCGCATTCGTCGTCATCGCCGCCGTCGGCGCACGCGGCGGCGACGCGCCGGTCAGGCCGCGCTCGCTCGCCGACCTCTCGTTCATGGCCGGGCATTGGTCGCGCGACGCCGGCGGGACGATCGTCGAGGAAGCCTGGCTCCCCGCGCGCGGCGGATTCCTGATCGGCATGAGCCGCACGACCAACGCGAAGGGCTCGGAGTTCGAGTTCCTGCGCATCACCGAGAACGCCGGCAAGATCGCGTACGTCGCGAGCCCGGGCGGCGCGACGCCGACGTCGTTCCCGCTGACGAAGCTCGAGCCGAACCTCGCCGTGTTCGAGAACCCCGAGCACGACTACCCGACGACGATCCGCTACGAGCGCAATGGCGATTCCCTGACCGCGACGATCAGCGGTCCCGACGGCAAGGATCCGATGAGCTGGACCTGGAAGCTCGCCGCGAAGCTCGAGTGACGCGAACTTCCCCGGCGCGTCAGTCCTTCGCCCGCCGCAGGAACGGCAGCACCTGGTTCGACCAGTACGGCTCCTGCGTGCACCAGAACACGTAGTCGGCGTGCAGGGAGTCCGACGCGAAGGCGTTCAGCTCCTCGATCGTCACGCGCCGCTTCGTCTGCGGATTCGTGAACGCCTGATTGTCGTCCTGCACCGCGATCGCGACCGGGACGTCCGCGCTCGCGTCCTCGATCAGCGGATAGGAGTGCTTCATCTGTCCCGGTTTCCCGGGCAGGAGGTCGGGACCGCCGACGCCGACCTTCAGCTCGCGCGCCGCGCGATAGACGTCTCGCAGGTATCCGTG
>CAZBOK010000385.1:0-4459 GCA_964493525.1 uncultured Phycisphaeraceae bacterium
CTCGTCACGAACGGCACGCAGGCGTCGCCGGTCGTCATCACCACGGTGCCGGACGATTCCTACGGCGGCGACCACAACAACAACGGACCGTCGAGCGGCGCGCCGGACACCTGGTGCGGCATCACGTTCAACGCGACTGCGGGCGCGAGCACGCTGACGAACACGATCGTGCGCTACTCCGGCGCCGGGTTCAGCGCGGCGCTCGAGATCAACGGCGCCGACATCGTGTGCACCGACTGCCTGTTGCGCGACGGTGCGCACAGCGCGGTCGACTTGAACGGCGTCGCCGCGCATCCGCAGTTCATCCGCTGCGCGTTCCAGGACAACCAGAACAATGCGACGGCGAACATCCCGATCGTCGCGGTGCCCGGCTTCGTCGACTGCCTCGCGCTGGGATCGCTGCCGGGCCAGTACCTCCGCGTCACCAACGGCACCGTCAGCTCGCCGACCGTGATCCACCGCTACAACACGATCGGCGGCGCGATCGTGCTCGCGAACCACTTGATCGTTCCGCCCGGGCAGACGCTCACGCTCCACCGGGGCGTCGTGTTCAAGATGGAGAACGCGTTCCAGGTCGCGGTCGACGGCTCGCTGATCGTCGACGCTGACGGCGCCGACCCGGTGGTCTTCACGACGTTGCCCGACGACGAGTTCGGCGGCGACACGAACATGAACGGACCGTCCTCCGGATCGCCCGACACGTGGGTCGGATTGAACTTCAACTCGGCCTCCGGACCGAGCAGCATCAAAGGCCTGCGCGTCCGCTACTCGGGCGCCGGCTTCTCCCCGGGCATCAACTTCTCGTCCGCGACGACGACCGCCCGCGAGGTGCGCACCGACTCGTGCCAGCACGACGGCATCCGACTCATCGCGCTCCAGGGCGTGGCTCGCGACTTCACCACGTTCGCGTGCTCCGACGCCGGCATTCGCATCCTCAACAACGCGACGGCGATCCAGAACGCGACGATCGTCAACACCAACGGCACGGGCATCTTCAACTCCGGCGGCTTCACCGGCTCGATCACGAACACGATCCTGTGGGGCAACACCGCCGAGTTCTCGGGCGTCACGAGCCCGATGGTGTCGTGGTCCGACACGTCCACGTATGCCGGATCGAACAACAACGTCAACGCGAACCCGGCGTTCGTGAACCAGGCCGCAGGCGATCTCCGTCTCACGGCGGCGTCTCCCTGCATCGATGCCGGCGATCCGACGTTCGGCGCCGCGAGCGGCGACGCGGGGGGCGCGCCGCGACTCACCGACGGCAACCTCGACGGTGCGCGGCGCATCGACATCGGCGCTCATGAGTTCACGAACGTCGGGCTCGCGATCTCCGGCGTCGCGCAGCCGGGCGGCACGTTGACGATCTCGACGACGGGGACCGCGGGCTTGCCGGTGCTGTTCCTCGCCGGACTCGACGGTGAGCAGGAGGTCACGCCGTACGGCACGCTGTTCGTCAACCTCGCGCTGCCGCACCTGCTGATCGCCTACGGCACCGTGCCGAGCACGATCCCCGCGCTCGTGCCGGCGAACTTCCCGGTGCCGTTCGACCTCGCGTTCCAGGAGATCGTGGCGCAGGGCTCGAAAGCGAACTTCTCGAACGTGGTGCACCTGCACTTCACGCAGCCGTGACGGAGCGCCGTTCCCGCTCCTGATCGCGGGATCGGCAGGCGATCGGCCCGGCGTGCTCGGCGACATCTGCGCCGGGCACGCCGGGCCGCCGTGCTTGGTGCGTTGCTGGATCGCACCCTCGGGATACCATGGCCCGACCGTCGTCCGGGGCGAATGCTCGATGCGAACGTGGGTCTGGCTCCTCCTCTTAATGGTGTCTGCCGCCGGCCGGTCCCGCGGACAGACGCCCACGAACGGCGGCGAGCTCACCAAACCGCCCGTCCCCTCGCGCCCGAAGACGCACATCGAGATCGAGCTGCCCGCGACGGCGCGCTCGACGCCCGCATCGAAGCCGGCGACGCCGAACGAGCCGTCGATCGACCAGGCGCTCGCCGACCTCGGCAAGTTCCCCTCGGACGCCGCGACGCGCGCGATGGAGTCGCTCGCATCGCGCGGTGACGAAGTGATCGAGCCGCTGCGCGCGATCCTGCGCGGCGGTTCCGCGAGCGCGAAGCCGGCGGCGGCGCTCCTGCTCGCGCGGCTGAAGGACGACGAATCGCTCCCGCTGCTCGACGGCCTGCTCGAGGATCCGAAGCTCGCCGACAAGGCGGGGTCGATCTACGACGCGATCGAGATCCTCGCGCCCGAGCACGCGTTCGCTCGCGCGCTGGCGCACGCGGACGACGCGTCGCCGAAGGTGCGCGCCGCGGCGCTGCGCGTCGTGAAGAAGCAGGCCCGGCCGACCGCGGTGCCGGATCTCCTGCGGCTCGTGCAAGCGAAGGCCCCGCAGACCAAGCGCGCGGCGTTCGCGCTGCTGCAGCGGTTCGACCAGGACCTCACCGGGCCGGCGCTCGACCTGCTCGGCGACCCGGACTCGCAGATCTCCACCGTCGCGGCGACGTGGCTCGCCTCGGCGCCGCCCGATGCGGACCGCACGGCGAAGCTGAAGCAGCTCGCCGCGCAGGATCCGCCCGGCCGGCGTGCGTCGTGGGCGCTCGTCACGCTCGCGGAGCTGGAGGATCGTTCGGGCAGCGCGTTGATCGGCGACGACCAGCGCGCCTCGCTCGAGAAGCGACTGACCGCGCGCGACCCGCTCGAACGAGTCGCGGCCGCGATCGCGCTCACGCAGTGCTTGCTGCGGCGGCAGGACGACGACGCGACGCGCGAGCTCGGCGAGCGGGTGCTGCCCGCGCTGATGGAGCCGTTCCTCCGCAACGAGTTCTTCAAGGACTTCGTGCCGCTGTTCCCGCTGGCCGGTGCTCGCGTGAAGCGGATCACCGGCTCCGACCTCGGCCAGGATCTCGCGAAGTGGCGCGCGGCGTGGCACGGCGACGGCAAGGGCGGCGCCGACGGCAAGAACACGTTGGTGCGACGCGATCTCGACGTCGCGAGCATCCGCGCGGGCGCGACGCGGCTCGTGATCCGCTACCGCCGTGATGGTCTGCCGCGCGCCGGCCGCGCGCGGTCGGTCACGCTCGCGGGCCCCGATCTGCTGACGTCCGTTCGATCGGATCCGACGCTGGCCGGCGCGCGCGTGCTCGACCTGCCGCGGATGACGGCGTTGATCGACGAGCTGCGCGCGAGCGGGCTGCTCGACCGCGGGCCGCGCACGCTGAACCCGGCGCTCGGCGTGCGCTCGTTCGAGCTCGCGCTCGACAACCGGATGCGCGCGACCGCGGTGACCGGCGAGACCGACCCGGCGTTCGCGCGAGCGGAGGCGGCGCTGTTCGAGGCCGATCGCGCAGCGGCGTGGCAGTCGTTGATCTCCGCCACGCCCGAGACGTTCGCCGATCAGGCGCGCGCCGAGGCCGACGCCTACGGCTTCGACTTCACGCGCTCCGCCGACGCCGCGAACGCCGCCGCGCCACCCGATCCCGCACAGCGGGCCGGACGTTTCGTGCAATCCGTGATCGCCGCGCTGCCGCGGCTGTCGCATGACGACCGCATCGACGTCCTGTCCGCGCTGCTCGATCAACCCGACTGCGTCGCGGCCGCGGCGCCGGAGGACATCCGTCAGGCGACGATCGCACTGCAGGACGAATCGATCTTCGAAGGCGCGCCGGCGCTGCTCACGCGCCTGGTCATCGCGCGACACGACGCGCGTTCGTTCGGTCCGCTGGCGGAGTACCTCGTGGGTCGCTTCGGCGACGACGCGGTGCCGCCGCTGATGGACCTGATCTCCGGGCTCTCCGCGATCGACGCCGCGCTCGCGCATCCGCTGGTGGCGGTGCGCGTCGCGGGAGTGAAGTCGATCTCCGCGCCGGTCGACCCGACGGTCGCGGCGCGCATCGAGTCGGCGCTGTCCGACGCGGACGCGCGCGTCCGCAAGGAAGCGGTCTTCGCGCTCGCCCGGTCCGGCGACGCGGCCGCGCGCGCTCGGCTGTTCGACCTCGCGCGCGGCGAGGAGCGCGGCCTGAAGCGCATCGCGATCGAGGCGCTCGGCGTGGAGGGCTCGGAGGACGCGACCGCGTTCCTCGCGGATCTCACGAACGGCGCCGGCAACGGCGACGCCTCGGTCGGCCCGCTCGCGCTCGCGGCAGCGCGGGGGCTCGGCCGCGTCGGCGGGGATCGCGGCGTGCTCCCGCTCGAAGCGGTGATCGATCGCGTGGGGCCCACCGACGCGCTCGGCCTCGCGGCGCTCGACGGCCTCGCGCAGCTCGCGCGCGCCGGCGTCGAGCACGCGCACGACGCGCTCGCCAAGCGCCTCGGCTCGGACGACGTCATCCTGCGCCAGGAAGCGGCGTGGCGCCTCGCGGAGGCCGACGATCCTGCGGCCGAGCGCGAGCTGATCGCGGCGCTCGACGACCCGAAGCTCTCCGCGCGCGCGACCGACCTCCTCTGCGTCCTG
>CAZBOK010000386.1:0-4442 GCA_964493525.1 uncultured Phycisphaeraceae bacterium
CGCGACGGCGGACGGCCTGAATATCTCGGCGGTCGACACCGCGAAGATGCTGCGCGAGCGCTTGAAGACCGCGAAGCAGGACGCCGCGCTCGGGACGCTCGACGCCGCGCTCGGCAAGCTCGACCCGAAACTGCTCGAGCTGCCGGCGTACGAACGCGAGGCGCCGAGCGCGCCGCCGCCGAACGGGGGCTGAGCGGATGTCGAAGAGCGCCGCCGTCGGCTGGTTCCTCGTCCTCGCGATCGTCGCCGCCGGCGCCGTCATCGTTCCGCGGTACGTCCATGACGAGCGCGCCGACCGGTACGCGGACGTCCTCGCGCGCGGCAACCAGATGGAGGCCGAGCAGCGCGAAGGCGAGGCGGCGATCATCTACGCCGCGGCGCTCGACGACCCGCAGCTCGGTCAGGATCACCGCGCGGAGCTGCGCTACCGGCTGGCGCGCGCGCAGATCGCCGGCAACGACCTGAACGGCGCGCTCGGCACGCTGCAGGAGCTGATCGAGGACGACGTGAAGCGCCTGAATCTCGATCTCGGTCCGCTGTTCCTCGACCTCGGCGACCGCTTCGCGAAGGCCGGCAACACGGCGCTCGCGAAGAACTCGTTCATGATGGGGCGCGGAGTCTCGCCGCTGCGGTTCGAGGAGTTCTCGCGGCGCCTCGAGCGACTCCTGCCGCCCGCGTCGGCGCCGGCCGGCGACCGCTGATCGCGCGCGTCCTGCGCTCGGGAATCGTTTCGAGTTTCTCGGGAAACCCACCCCGTCCCGCTGAGTACTCGCGCCCGTTCCGGCCCCGACTAGAATCGCCCGGCCGGCCTTCCGGGAGAAGAACCCAGCATGCGCTCGACGGATCTCCGCTCGCGGAGCCGCTTCGTCCTTCCGCTGATCGCCGCGATTGCACTCCTCGGGGTGCCGCCCGCGCGCGCCGGCGACGCGCCGACCAAGACGTTCCGCGATCCCGCCACGAAGTGCTCGTTCAGCACCTTCCCCGACTGGAAGCAGGCCCCCGGCGACCCGAGCGAAGAGTGGGTCGTCGCGAAGTTCTACGACGGCACGACGCGGGGGGACCTCTACCCGCCCGAGATGCGCGTGGTGCGGATCGTGAAGGGCAACGGCGGCGCGAGCGGGCCGTTGACCGGAAGCGGCGCCGGCGACGCCGGGCTGCGCGCTCCGCGCGGACCGAGGAGCGCGTGGGAAGCGACGATCGGCCAGCTCTCGATCGAGCCCGGCGCGCAGAAGCCCGACCAGAAGGCCTTCAAGCCGATCACGTCCGCCGACAAGGTCGACGGGAAGATCTGGGCGTTCACCGTCGACTTCCCCGAGACGCTGAAGCGCAACCCGTTCCTCGCCAAGCGGGACGCGTCGTTGTTCACGACGCTCGTGACGTTCGAGAAGGACGGCGTCGAGTTCGGCATCTGCATGTCGTGCGCGGGCAAGCACGGCGACGAGTACAAGCCGCTGTTCAAACGCATCGGTCAGTCGTTCCGCTTCTTCAACGAGCACGCCGGCGAAGTGCGGTCGCTCGACGTCCTGAACGACGTCAACATCACGCCGAAGAAGCGGTCGCTGATCGAGCGCAGTCTGGTGAAGGGCTGGGACGTCCGCGTCAGCCCGAAGAAGAACTACATCGTCATCTACAACACGATGGGCCGGCGCAACGATCAGCTCGCGACGATGATCGCGATGCGCATCGAGCAGATCCGCGAGCAGGTGTACGAGAAGGTCTTCCCGCCCACGAAGCCGGTGACCGCGGTGTCGGTGGTGCGGATCTGCGGCGATCGCCCGGAGTACTTCGCCTATGGCGGCCCGCCCGGCTCCGCGGGTTACTGGAACGACGGCACCGAAGAACTCGTGTTCTATGACGCGTCGCCGGCGAAGAAGATCGACGACGACACGCTCGCCGTCCTCTATCACGAGGCCTTCCACCAGTTCATCTACTACAGCGTCGGCAATGTCGCGCCGCACAGTTGGTTCAACGAGGGGCACGGCGATTACTTCGCGGGCGCGAAATACAGCAAGGACGGCAAGTTCAAGGTCGAGAAGTTCGATTGGCGCACCGGAGTCGTGAAGAACGCCGTCGCGCAGGGACCGCGCGCCTCGAAGATGGTGAAGGATCCGACGACGGGGCAGGAGCGCAAGGTGTGGGAGGAGCGGAAGGGGTACACGCCGCTCGCGGACTTCGTGGTCTTCACGCAGGGCGAGTACTACTCGTACCCGAGCGTCAGCTACGCGCAGGGGTGGAGCCTCATCTGGTTCCTGCGCGAGGTCGTGCCGAAGAATCCGAACTACAACAAGAAGTGGGGCAAGATCCTCGAGACCTACTTCAACGTGTTGAAGGCCGAGGTCGCGAAGAACTCGAAGTTCGTCGCCGGCGGCACCAAGGGCGACGGCCCCGACGAACCGAAGGATCCGCCGGAGCCGGGCTCGCAGCCCACGCCGCCCGGCTCGCAACCGACGCCGCCCGATCCGAACGGCGAAGAGGATCCGTCGAACGAGCCGCCGCCGCCGGCGAGCGGGCTCGACGACGAGTCCGCGTTGAAGAAGGCGATCGAAGAAGCGTTCAAGGGCGTCGACTTCGCCGAGCTCGAGAAGGCCTGGGTCAAGTCGGTGAAGGACGTCTGATGCAGATGTGGGCCAACGCGGCGACGATCGGCGTCGTTCTGGGCGCCGTGCTCGCGCCCGCAGCTCCGAACGCATGGCGGTCCGTCAGAACGCTGAAGTCCGAGAGCGAGCGCCGCGCGCGGTCGCGGGACGGCTCGAAGTCCGATGAGTCGAGAGCGGCATTGAACGCCGCCGTCGACGCCGCGTTCGCGGGCGTCGATTTCGCCCTGCTCGAGCAGCAGTGGCAAGAGTGCGTTCACGATGTGTGAACAGATGGAGGGATCGATGTCGCGTGCCTTCGGACGCATTGGATTCGTGCTCGCGCTCGCGAGCGGATCGTTGGCGCTCGCCGCCGACGCGCCGACCAAGGTCTACAAGGACTCGGTCCACAAGTGCTCGTTCAACGTGTTCCCGAGCTGGGAGCCGGTGCCGCCGAAGCCGGGCGAGTCGTGGGTGGTCGCGAACTTCTATGACGGCTCGAGCAGGAATGACTTCTTCCGCTCGGAGCTGACGGTGGTGCGCATCGACCACGGCGCCGGCAATCCGCTCACGGGCGTCGACCCTTCCAAGCTCTCGCAGGACGAGATCAAGGAGAAGCTGAAGGAGGCGATCGTCCCGGACAGCGTGTGGGACTGCACCGCGGGGCGGCTCATCATCCAGAAGGGCGCGAAGGAGCCGGACAAGACCGCGTTCAAGCCGATCACGTCCGACGAGAAGGTCGAGGGGAAGATCTGGCAGTTCGAGCAGCAGTACCCCGAGTACGCGGCGAAGGCGGCGAGCAAGGATGACGCCGTGCTGTTCGCGACGCTCGTGACCTACGAGAAGGACAAGATCGAGTACGGCCTGTACATGACCACCACCGGCCGGCGCGAGAAGGACTACAAGAACGCATTCAAGCGGATCGGCCAGTCCTTCAAGTTCTTCAACGAGAAGGCCGGCGAGGTGAAGTCGCTCGACGTGTTGAAGGGCGTCAACATCAGCCCGAAGCGGAAGGCGGAGATCGAGCGCACCCTCGTGTCCGGCTGGGGCGTCGAGGTCTCGCCGAAGAAGAACTACGTCGTCGTCTACAACAAGGAGGGGAAGCGCAACGATCAGCTCGCGAAGTTGATCGCGACGCGTATCGAGCTGTTGCGCGAGCAGGTGTACGAGAAGGTGTTCCCGCCTCTGCGACCGATCAACACCGTGTCGATCGTGAAGGTCTGCGGCAATCAGAAGGAGTACGCCGCCTACGGAGCCCCTCCCGGCACCGCGGGATACTGGAGCTCCTATCACGAAGAGCTCGTGTTCTATGACGCGTCGCCCGCGAAGGACGTCGACGACCTGACGATCGCGGTCCTCTATCACGAGGCGTTCCACCAATACATCTTCTACAGCGTGGGGAATGTCGCGCCGCACTCGTGGTTCAACGAGGGGCACGGCGACTACTTCGCCGGCGCGCGCTTCAAGGGCGGGAAGTTCAAGATCGAGCCGTTCGAAGAGCGAGTGCCCGACATCAAGGCGGCGCTCGTCGAGGGCCCGCGCTCGCGCACCGTCGGCAAGGACCCGACGGACGGCACCGAGAAGATCACCTATGGCCCGAAGGGTTGGGCGCCGGTCGCCGACATCGTGAAGTGGACGCAGCCGCAGTACTACGACAAGGACACGATCCTCAAGAACTACGCGGAGGGCTGGAGCATCGTGTGGTTCCTGCGCGAGGTCGTGCCGAAGCGGCCGGACTACAACAAGAAGTGGGGCAACATCCTCGACACGTACTTCAACACGTTGAAGGACGAGGTAAGTCAGCAGACGGCGCCGCGCTCCGGCAGCAAGGGCAAGGACGGGAAGGACGGCGAGGACGGCGAGGACGGC